>CAZXEM010000049.1:0-8002 GCA_964639875.1 uncultured Methanosarcinales archaeon
TCAGAACCAACTGGGAGCGAGAGGCGGCATGCGCTCACTCCGTTCGCTTAGCCTCCTATTTTTATAACAATGATGATAATTTAATTCTATTGTTCAAAGGAATTTCTTCCGCATCAATAAACATTCTTTGCCATAATTCAAAATTTATTAACGTAAAAAGCTGTTTACCATGAATTAATTTTGATTGTGAATAGTTATCCCATATTTTTTTCAAATAATAGTAATTAAAATAACCTCTCTCTTTAACATTAGAGTGAGTAAAAAGTTCTTCTGCTAAACCTTTCAGTTCTTCTTTATACCATCTGTCAAGTGGCATAAAGAAAGCATGTTTCTTGACTTGTGTATCTGGTAAAACTTTTTTTAATGCTTGACGTAAAACATGTTTAGTTTGACCATGATTAATTTTAAGCTTACTTGGAAGAGTAGTTGAATATTCAACTAAACGATGATCTAAGAAGGGTACTCGTCCTTCAATTGAATGGGCCATTGTCATCCGATCATTAATGTGTAAAACATAATTTGGCATCCACTTTTTCATATCATTGTAAAGAAGTTGGTTAAGAATAGGTTTCCTTTGCTGTTGAAACTGAGCAATGTTTAAACTTATTTCTTTAATTTTTTCAGTAAAAAGCAACTGGTTATCTTTATTGCTCATAATAGAAGTTAAATCAAAATACGCTTTTTCTTTATTGTTAAAATCTTTAAAAAAATCTACTACTTTTTCTTTACCTTTGTTTCCCATAGAAGAAGGATACTGGAAAAATTTATCCAAAACAGTTACCGGAATTTTATCAATTAGTCCTGCTTTAAGCATAGCAGGGACAAGTTTAATTTTACTTGCTTGTAAAAATGTTTTATACTGAACATAACCAGCAAATATTTCGTCAGCACCCTCACCAGAAAGGACCACTTTAACTTTTTTTGAAGCTAATTCTGATAACTTAAATTGAGGGATTATAACCGGGTCTCCATGCGGCATGTCTAAATGCCAAATTAGTTTGGGTAAAGTTTCCGAGATGCTATCTTCAACAACAATTTCATGGTGTTCAGTATTAAAATGGTCCGCAATTTTCCTTGCTTTCGTTAATTCATCAACTTCATCATTATAATTAAAACCAACAGAAAATGTTTTTACTGGCCCAGAATCATCTTCATTTTTAATTTGTGTAGCTAAAGCAGTTATTGCTGCTGAATCTATTCCGCCCGATAAGTAAACTCCTACCGGAACATCTGCAATTAATCTTCTTTTAACAGAATCTGTTAATAAGCCTTTAACAGTTTGACTTGCGTTTTTAGTACTAAATTTTTTAATATTGGGAACGGGAACATCCCAAAATTGGTTAAAATTAATCTGACCATTTTGTAATGTTAATGTATTTCCAGGTAATAATTTTTTAATCCCTGCAAATAGTGTGTCTTCACCAGGAACATACCTTAAATTCAAATAACTCTTTGCTGCTTTAATGTTAACTATCCGAGGAACTTCTGCAAGTAAAATGGGTTTAATTTCAGAAGCAAAAATAAATTTTTTTTCATCCCAATAATAATAAAGTGGTTTAATTCCTAACCTATCTCTGGCCAGGAAAAGTTTATTTTTTTTCAAGTCATAGATACAAAAAGCAAATTGCCCATTAAGTTTTTCAACAACTTTTTCTCCCCACTGTTCATAACCATGAATTATTACTTCCGTATCAGTATTAGAATTAAACTGATGATAGTACTGTTCCAACTCTGCCCGTAACTCTGAAAAATTATAGATTTCACCATTAAAAACAATTAAAATTGAACCGTCTTCGTTAGGCATAGGCATGTTACCAGCAGCAGATAAATCAATAATACTTAACCTTCGATGTCCAAGAGAAATACCTTTATCTAAATAAACTCCTCCCTGGTCCGGCCCCCGATGATGAATAATAGAAATCATCTTCTTTAAAAGCTCTTTATCTTCCCAATTAAAACCACAAATCCCACACATTTTTCAAATAAAAAAATTATTTATTATTATTATCTTTAATTTCTTTCTTTTTTAATTTGTAAAAAATTTCTTCCTGTAATTGCCTGTTCCTACCTAGCATGTCTGCTAATAATCCTAAAATCATTAAAAGTATTCCAATGATGATCAAAAAAACGTTAGCATAAACAACAATCAAATAAGGATCAACTTTGGTAATTATTAACCAACGAATAAAAAGAATTAAACTACTAACAATTCCTAAACTGCTTAAAAAAACCCCTGGCACGCCAAAAAATTTTAAAGGTTCATAATCACGAGTACTCCTTACAATAATTAATGAAACTTTTAAACCATAAGAAAGAACATTAGTAACTACCCGGGATTTACCTTCCCTTTCACCTAAAACTTTACAAGCAACTTCTTTTATTCGAAAACCTTTCTTTACTAAATCAATAAAAACTTCTTGGGTGTAAGTAAACTTTCCAAACAAAGTTAGACGTAAAGCCGCTTCTTTAGAATAAGCACGAAACCCACATTGAGTATCGGAATAATTCTTTTTAAGAAAGAAATTTAAGATTCTAGCAAAAAGTTTGTTGCCAAAAATTTTAATTTTGGGCATTTTAGGAATAAGATTCAAATCTTTAAAACGTGAACAAGTAACCATATCTGCTTCGCCATCAATAATTGGTTTTAACAACTTAGAAATATCTTGTGGATTAAACTGACCGTCAGCATCAATGTTAACAATCACGTCAGCACCCATTTTTAACGCTTGATTAATTCCGTCACGGAAAGTTGTTCCTAACCCTAAATTAGTTTTATGAGAAATTACTTTATCAGCACCAGCTTTTTTTGCTATTTTAACCGTCTGATCATGCGAGCCATCATCAATTACTAAAACTTTAACTTCATCTGCACAATCACGAGGGATCCAAGTGATTACTTTAGCAATAGTATTTTCTTCATTATATGCTGGAATCATTACAACTACTTTCATATTATTTCACCTATAAAACAAATGATAAACTCACACAGATTATTTGTACAAAATAAATAGAATAAACAACTTTACGTTCAGTTGTTTTAAATTTTAATTTATTCAATAAATTAACCATAACGTGTTCTAAACCATAAATTTTTTCATATTTTGGAACTAATGTATTATCATCTTTAATTTTTGCAAAACTTTCCTTTTTAAATTTCCCTCTTAATTTTAAGAAAAACTCAATAATGTAAGGGATAAACAAAATTAAAAACAATTTTTCTAAATTTGCAAAAATTGCAATTATTGCTGCTAAAGCACCAACTGTATAAGTTAAAGTGTCACCTGGAAAAATTTTTGCTGGATAACGGTTATAAAACCAAAAAGCAATCAAAGCAGAAACCATTAAAAGAGCAACAATCGTTAATCCAGGAGAACCATTAACATAACTAAAATATGCTAATGTAGATAAAATAATTATTCCCTGGCCGGCTTCTAAACCGTTATACCCAGCAAGCATGTTAAAACCGTTTGTTCCTACTAAAATTATTGCTGGGATAACAATTAAAGGGTAAATTAATCCCAAATCAAAAGGCCCAATGAAAGGTAATGACATTACTCTTGTTCCAGCGTTAAGAGCCATAACAGGCATTGCTACAAGTAAAGTTAAAAGAGGTTTTTGCCATTGTTTTAAACCAATTTTCCACCCTAAAACATCATCAATTATTCCTATAATTCCCGCTAGTAAGATTGCAGTAAGAATTGCTAAAATAGTGGTAATGTTGGTATTAGCTTTAAAAATAAAAATTCGCATTGCAATGTAAACCATAATTCCGATAATGAATCCTAATAAAACTGTAATTCCTCCCATTTCAGCAATTACCTTTTCTTCACGTTTATGAATATCTTTTCCAACCAAACCTGCTTTTTTAGCCCTTTTAATCCAGAAAGGAATAATTAACCAAGTAATAAGAAAAATACCAAAAAAAAGTAGTACAAATTGTGATGAAGTGGGTAGATTAATCATTATAGCTATTTTTGCGTTCTATCATATATATAATTTTTGAATTTTAACTCTATTTTCTGACAACTATCGAGCAAGGTTATGCTGGAAAATGGATAACCTAAACTAGTTCATTTGCGTTAGATTTTAATATAAGTTCGTTATTTGTTCAATAAAATGCCACTTTGTGAAATGTGCGGAAAAGAAAGCAGGTTAATAATTGCTGATGTAGAAGGTGGAGAACTAAAAGTTTGTTCTAACTGTGTAAAGTATGGCCAAGTGAAAAAAAGTTCGCCACAAGCCAGAAGAACCCAATTTAAACATAAGAAAAATATTTCTAAGCCGCAACAAGAATTTAAAGTTGTTAGCAATTATGGTCAATTAATCAAATCTGCTCGAGATGGAAGAAAAATGAAACAGGAAGATTTTGCTAAATTTATTAACGAAAGAGAAAGTGTTTTAGGTAAATGGGAAAAAGGCTTATTAAAACCCAGATTAGATATTGCCAGAAAACTAGAAAAGAAATTAAACATAAATTTGGTTGAAAAAGAAGAAGTTAAAGCAGTAGATATGGAAAAAAAGAAACCAAGTGAAGGTTTTACTTTAGGCGATTTCATTAAAATCAGAAAAAGAAAGTAATTTGAAAATAATTCTTTACAAATCAATTTAAACATATAAAAGTACAATAGTTACAATTACCCATAAAAATACCCCTATAAGCATCTCTGGATCTTTGACAATCTTTTCTGGATGTCGAGCAATAATTGAACCTTTGTTAATCAAGTAAAGATAACGAAAAATTACAAACAAAGCAAAAGGTAAAGTAAACAATAAATTCTGGTGAATACTTAAAAAACAGTAAAGAGCGTAAGAAATAGTTAATAATGTCGTTGAAATGGTCATTAAAGAAGTTGTCAAGCCATGATTATATTCACGAAGTACTTTTCTTGTTTTTTGAGCTTTATCTTTTAATAAGTTTATGTCAGCATGCCTTTTTCCGATTGAAAGGAACAAAGATAAAAAAAATGGACATAAAATTAACCAAGGAGAAATTTTTACATTGATTAAGTAAGCACCAGAAATTGCTCGGCCAACAAAAAGGGTCGCGATGGTTAAAATGTCAGCGAAAAGAATATTTTTAAGAAAAATATTGTATAATTGGCTCAAGATGAAAATGGCCATGATTAAATAAAAAAATACTTTACTAAGATACAAAGCCAGAATTAAACTTATAATTATAAACATTAACGCCATGATTATGGCTGAAAATAACTTTATTTTCTTTGCAACTAAAGGTCTACTTCTTTTTTCTGGATGAAACTTATCTTTTCTAAGATCAATAAAATCGTTGATAATATAATTACTTGAAGAGATTAAACAAAGTGAAACAAAACCCAGAAATGTTAAATAGATGTCATTAGAATAAAATAAATTACCTGAAAAGAAAACTGCTAAGAAAATCACTAGGTTTTTATACCACTGCCTTACTCTTAACAAGTTCACCCAATCTTTTAGATTACCCATTTTTTACCATTTTTTCATGCTTTATTAGTTAATTTTAGGTAAATCTCTTTTATTAATATTTAGTAATTCTAAACTTTAGTTAGCTATATCTAGTTAATTTTAGTTAGGTTTGAGATTACTCTACTTAATTCTATTTACAAAGAAACATAAACCTTTTTTAATATAAGATTTTACGATAAAACCATTTTTTTCTAAAAAAGAAGTCCATTCTGAAAACGAATAATTATTAATTTCTTTTTGTTTATGCCATTGATTAACATTTTTTTCTGCAATGACCATCACAAAATATCCATTATTTTTCATCACTCTTCTTACTTCAGATAATAATTGTTGACAGTTCTGAATATAATTTAAAACAAATATTGCAGTAACAGAATCAAATGTGTTAGATTTTAAATGAAACTTTTTTTCTAAATCGCCAATCACTTTTTCTGTACAATTATCATTAAATTGTAACATTTTTTCAGAAAAATCAAAACCAACTGAAGGAATGTAAGAATAAGCACCACAACCCAAATCAAGATTTTTTAGATTTTTTTCTTTTTTTAAAAATGCTATTTCTTTTTCAATCAGTATCCTTTTTTCTTTTTCAATTTTATTTTGCCACATGAACGCTTCACCATTCCAGAAAGCTTCATTGTTTTTTGGCCAGCCTTTGGCCCAACTAATTTTATGAGAAATTTTTTTCAATTTTTCTTGAACATCTAACCCATATTGTAATTCTATCATTCCAGAAAGAAAGTTTGTTTCGGGATCAGTTTTCATTTTATTCAAAATAATAATGCTGCTAGATTTGTAAAACCATTAAAAATTAATCCACTAGATAAACTATTAGTCATTAAAACAAAAATTAAAACTAAAATCCTTCCTAAACAAATGTATACTTCCCTACTAACAAAATATTCAGCAACTTTATCTTTAGCTTTATCATATCCTAATGCACCAATGGGAGATTCCATAATTCCATGAGTCAAAGCACCAAAAACGGTTGCTCCAAAAACGTGTGTGGTTGTAACTACCGCTGAACGAACGAACCAAGATAATGATTCAAAACCAGAAATCCATTTAATAATTTTTCTTTTACCAATTTTGTCACTATATTTTCCCACTAATAAAATGAAAATAGCACTAACTCCTGCTAATAATGACCCCACAATTCCTAAAGACAAATAATCATTTAAGATAGAAAATATAAATAAAGGCCAAATAACCCCTGAAGTCATTCCCCAAACTCCTCGTGAAGTGAAGAATATAGAATTTTCCCAATGTTCCCTTATCAAAAGGTTTCTTAATGAAAATTGATATTTAACATAATCTTCTTTACTAAGAAATAAAAATAATGCCGAACTGAACAACAATATTGAAGCCAAAACAAAAACCGATTTGAAACCAACAAATTTAATCAAAAAACCTCCTACTAAAGGCCCCATCATTGTAGCAAAGATAGAAATCCCTGCCCTTTTACCAAATTCTTCACCCCGATGACCTTTATGGCTTGCATGATGAAAAACCAGATGCAAGCCCATCCAATAAAAAGCAAGGGAAACACCCCAAAGTGCAGCAATGACCATTAAAGGTGTATTAAGCACGGGTAAAAGGTAAAGTAAAACAACAAAAGCTAAATAAAAAGGCACGCTGAGCAAAATTGAATGTTTTAATCCAAAACGAGCAGAAAATTTTGCCGCTATAGGAGTAGAAATTGCAAAAATAACTGCATAAAAAATAAAGAAGTAAAGGGTCTCTTGTAAAGTCAAACCTATTTCTTTATGTAAGTAAAGGGCAATAAATAAACTGATCAACGAATTAGCGAAAGATCTTATAGCCGTAGAGACATAAATCTGAGTAAGTTCCTTGCTTGGAAAGAACCTCCACCAAAAATGATCATGATGATGATGCATAGAAGAAGAAAATTTATATATGATTATAAGCTTTTCCTTTTCAGATCATAAAAATTGGGCCTGTAGTCTAGAATCTTTCCAAGATGGACAATAGCTATGACGTCCGCCTGACTATCTTCAATTTTAAGAAGATCAGACCGCGGGAGGTCCCCGGTGCAAGTTCGTTCAATGATGCAATTCCGGGCAGGCCCATCCATTTTTAATCAAAAAAAATCAACTAAACAAAAAAGGGGAAAATTAATCATGGAACCACAACAATCTCAAACAAATGTACAAACACAAAATGTACAGATGCAAAAACAACCTGTAACTGAACAACCAATTTATGTCTTAGCCCAGAACAAAAAAAGAGCTTTAATCCCAAAAGTAGTTTCTTTACTAGGTTTGGGGATCATTTTTTATTTAGGAATACTCCTAAACGTTTCACTTTTAGACCTTAAAGCTGGTGAAGAAACGTTAATTAAAGTGATCGCTTTGATAGTTTTATTATCAGTACTCATATTAGGCATTTACATTTCTTTTCACAGAGCGAACCAAAATTATAAATTTTACCGAGGAAGGATAGTTTTCTTAAAACAGCAAATAAATTATTTAAATATAATTAATACTAAATCTCAGGTAGATTTTATTGACAAAATGTT
>CAZXEM010000050.1:0-7998 GCA_964639875.1 uncultured Methanosarcinales archaeon
AAGAGCGTCGTGTAGGGAAAGAGTGTGTTCGGTTGTGTAGATCTCGGTGGTCGCAGTATCATTAAAAAAAAAAAAAAGAAAAAATAAATAAAATAAAAAACCAAAAAATTTTGCTAAAAATTTTGAAAATAAAGGTACTAACATAAATTTAGCTAATGACCGTTTAATGTTTGATTATGCCGGTTCTAAATTAAAGAAGTATGATATTGAATTAACAGGAAAAAGCACTAAAAATAATGTAGTCCTTGCTAAAGTTGCTGAATATCTTGACACTTTACCACCAAAAATGCTTGAAAATTTGGATGAAATTGAAATCATTCCAGAAGCAGATTATAATGATAGAATTCTTGTATCAAAAGGAGCAGGTGGACATGCAAGGTTTCATTCAATTACAATCAAAGAAGAACTTCTTGAACCTACTTTGTTCCGTCATGAGGTTACTCATATTCATACTCTTAAAGTAGTAGGTGATGATAATAAAAAATTTTTAGATTTCAATCGTTTTAAAAAGAAATTATCTGATAAATATTGGCAAGCAGAAATTGATGTTGACCCTCAAAGTGGAGAGGTTTATGCCACTCATAGTAGTGGAAGAAGTGTTGACATTGATGATGAAGATAAAAATAAACTTGTAGAATTGGCTAGAAATGCTAAAATGGTTCGGGTTGCTCCAGGAAGATTAAAACAAAATAATTTTAAAAGAGAATGGTTAGATGCTGCGGGTGATGAGAGTGATAATCTTGGAGATGAAGGTTTAGGATTTGCTGGTATAACTTTGTACCCTACTGTTTGGAAAGATAAAACAACGGGCCCTAAAGCAGGATTCATGGTTCCTTATGGTGCAAATAGGTTAATAGGCCCAATTAGTTGGATGGAAGACCCAAGTACTTTTATAGAAAATTTTGCCTCGAAAAATTATGATGGGTATCGAGAAGTTACTAATCCAAAAAGTAATTTTTATCAAGAACAAATGGGAAAACCTGTTTTTCAGGGATTACCTGTAGGAGAAGATAATCCTGTTATGACTCCAGAACTGGCCAACGAATGGTCAACTAAATATAAAAAAAAGTTGGAATTACTTTACAAATATGAATATATTGATCATCAAGAATGGGCGACATTATGGCAAGAAAAAGATACTATGCTAGCAAAAAAATAATGATTTTATCATTATTAGGGATTTTGTTCTTACTAGCATCTGCTCTCGGAGAAAATGAACATTATTATAAAATGACATTAGTTAATTCTGATAATGATATTTCTTTAAAAAACATAGAGGTTATCCCTACAAATAAAGATATTGAAATGTTTGGTAGCAATTATGTGATGGAATTAATTTCATTCTCAAATGAAGAATTAGACGTTGTTTTCTTTGATTTCCCCTCAATTGTTTTTTATGATAATATTGATCCTCAAACGAAAGAAATTATTGGTGGTGGAATTTTAATGCTTAACCATACTGAGTTAGATGTTTACGTAAAATATTTTGATAATGCTAAAGAGATCAATATTTATGATCTTGAGTATAATAAAGTTTTGACTATTGATGTAAGTAAATATTCTGAATCTGATTATTTTATAGAAAAAGAGATGATGATAAAAAATGAAATCCCTTCTGAAGATGAAAAAAATGATGATGAAGAATTATTAGATGATAATAAACTCAAACCTAAAGAAGAAGATAATATTTTTTTAATTATTTGGATAATCTTAGGAGTGCTTTTATTAATAGTAATATTTTTGATAATTTTTGTTAAAATCACAAAAAGATAATGTTTAACTTTTTTTCTTAGTAAATCTTATATTAAATACTTAAAATTAAACTAAAGTATGGACTTTCATCAAGAATTCATCTCAGAACTTAAGAAAAAAGAGTATTCTGATAGACAGTTGGCTAAACTGAAAAGAGATTTATCGCAGAAATATAAACTAAAACATATCCCTACAAATATTCAAATTCTATTATATTTTAACGTTGAAGATTTGAATCTATTGAAAAAGAAATTACTTACTAAACCAACAAGAACAATTTCTGGTGTTGCCCCAGTAGCAATCATGACAAAACCTATGCCATGTCCACATGCTATCTCTGGAGTTGGACCTTGTATCATGTGTCCTGGTGGTCCAAAAAGTGAGTTTGGTGATGTCCCTCAAAGTTATACCGGAAAAGAACCGGCAACTATGCGTGGTATTAGAAACAAGTATAGCGCTTATTTACAAGTTTTTAACAGGTTACAACAATACATTTTACTTGGCCATAACTGTGAGAAAGTTGAACTAATTTTAATGGGAGGTACATTTCCCAGTTTTCCTGAAGATTATCAAGAAGAGTTTGTTAAAGAAGCGTTTCAAGCAATGAACGATTTCTCTGAACAATTTTTTGAAAATGGCGAGTTTAATTTCTTGCATTTTAAAGAATTCTTTGACCTGCCTACAGATGATTTTGGTAATAAAGAAAGATTAGAAAAGATTCATAAAAAAATATTATCTTTGAAAAAAGAAACTTCTTTAGAAACTGAACAAAAGAAAAATGAAACTGCTGTGATTAGGTGTACTGCTTTATGTATTGAAACCCGTCCAGATTACGGAACGTTAAAAGAAGGCAACGAAATGTTACGATTAGGAGCAACAAGAGTAGAATTAGGAATCCAATCTGTTTATGACGATGTTTTAGAAAAAATTCAACGTGGACATACTACTCAGCAAACAAAAGATTCTATTAGAATTCTAAAAGATCTTGGATTTAAAGTTGCTGGCCATTATATGCCCGGCCTACCTGGAACAGATAAAGAAAGAGATTTAGCTGGATTGAAATTATTATTTTCTGATGATGGTTATAAGCCAGATATGATTAAACTTTATCCGTGCATGGTTACTAAAGGAACAAAGTTATTTTCTGAGTATGAATCTGGAAAATTTCAACCTTTAACAGCAGAAGAAGCAGCTAAACTAATTGCAGAATTTAAAAAATCCATTCCAGAATATTGTCGGGTAATGCGTGTACAACGAGATATCCCTACTTACCAAATTGCTGCCGGCGTCGAGATGACAAATCTCAGGCAATATATTCACCAGAATTATGATGTTAAATGTCGATGTATTCGATGTCGGGAACCGAAAGGAAAAGAGATTGATTGGGATTCTGTAGAGATTAAAGTAAATGAATATGATGCTTCGAAAGGGAAAGAGTTTTTTATATCCGTTGAAGATACAAAGAATGATTTATTAGTTGGATTTTTACGGATGCGATTCCCTGCTGAAAGTTTGCGAGAAGAGATAACAGAAAAATCTGCAATTGTGCGAGAATTACATGTTTATGGAACAGCTACTTCTCTTGGTTCAGAAGGAACTGTACAACATAAAGGCTGGGGCAAGAAGTTATTATTAGAAGCGGAAAAGATTGCTAAAGAACAGGGGAAAAACAAAATGGTTATCATTTCTGGTATTGGTGTAAGAGAATATTATCAGAAGTTGGGATATGAACTAGAAGGGATTTATATTGTTAAACAAATATAACCAATAAATTTAAAAGTATAAACAACAAACTAAGCTTAAAATGGGCATATTATTCAAAACATATCAAAGGAAACACCAGTTACATGTTTGTAACGAGACTTGGCAAGTACCGGACAAAGAACATTTGGAAGAAATTCTTAAGCTGTTCCGGAAAGAAGATTTACCTAAAGCTAAGATAACTCCTGCTGATAATGATAAAATTGAACTGGAACTGAACGCAATGATTGTTAATTGTCGCGATATGAGAGATCTGAAGTTTAAATTTGGAATTTTGGCAGATATGAAACAAAAATTTCAAAAAATTTTACCTAAGAAAAAGTAAATTCTAGCTAATTAAGCTTAAACATTTCGATACATTTTTATATTAAAAGATATTGTTTCTGTATATAATAATTTAAAAGAGGTGTAAAAAATGTTTAACAAAAAAGGTTCTTTGAACTTATCAATCCAAATGATTGTTATAGTTGTAATTGCTTTCGTAGTTTTAGGGTTAGGATTAGGTTTTGTAAGAAGCCAGTTTGGTAGTATTGAAGAAAGTTCCACACAAGTACAAGACGCAATAAAACAAGATTTAATGGATCAACTTCGTCGAAGTAATATTCCGTTAAGTTTCCCAGCACAAACAGTAAAAGTTGACGCAGGTGGATCTTCTGTGCAATCTATTGGAATCAAGAATGTAAAAGATAACAAAATACAACTAGAGGTTCAATTTTTTGTAAAAGCCACAGAAGAATTTGAAGGATTTATCCCTGATGATACTAAAGAATTTTCAACTAAAAAAAATGATGGTATTAAAGCAAGCATTTTATGGGATGACCAAATTCAATATCTTCCTGCAGGAGAAACTAATGTTATTCAAGCAACGATTACAGCTCCAGACAAGCAAGGGAATTATCTCTACAAAATTGTGTTAATGGACGTTGAAAAGAGCGAAGTATATGCTGCAAAAACGTTTTTCATTAATACCCAAGGGTGATAAAAAATGGCAAAAAAATTAAACTCAAAAAAGCGGATGACTGATCAACAAGAATTCGAAGTAATGAAGTTAGTACTTGACAAATTTCTTTGGCTAGGGTTCATTGTTATGGGTTGGGGAATGTATACGGCAATCAAAACAACTACAATCCTGCCAGGACTATGGTACATGTTAGGCGGAGCAATATTATTGATAATTTTCTTAATTGTAATTGTCAAAGAATACGAGATTATCAAATAAAAATTTTATTTTTTTTATCTTTTCTTTCTTAAATCAACATTGTTTCTAAAAGTTTATAAGTTAGCCAAGTCAAATGTTCATTAATGGTTACAAAGGATATGATATTAAGAGCTTGTAGTGTTTGTGATTTAGTTGAACTAGAGGATAACACCCTATTACCACAAACAGATACAGAAATTAAAAAACTAATTGCAAATAATTATCAACTAAGTCATACTGTTTTATCACGTCAATGTGCAAAGGATTTCTATAAAGAAGATTTTGCTGAATTTGAAGAATTATTTATTTTGGGAAAAGATAGAGATGGAAAAATAATTTACGAAACTTGTCAATAATTTTTAAATCAACATACTTTCTAGAAACTTTTTAGGATCTTTAGCTTTACTAGCAGCATGACCAATAAGAACGCCTTCAGTCCCAAGTAATAAAGCATGGCCCAAATCTTCTTTAGAATGGATACCTGCTCCGCAAAGCACTTTAGTTTTCGGACTAAGATATTTAACAACTTCTACTGCCCGGACAATAATTTCTGGCTTGGCTTCAGTTACAGAAATATTTCCGCCAATAAACTCTTTTGGTTCATAAGCGATGTAATGAGGATGTAACTGAGCAACTTTTTTAATTTCTGAAATTGTTGAAGCACAAATTACAGTTTTTAAGTTTTTAAGTTTACACAGCTTAACAATCTTTTTCAGTTCAGGTAAAGGAACTTTTCGTTCAGAATGGTTCAAGATGGTACCTTTAACACCGATTGCTTTAAGTTCACTGGCAAGTATTGATCCGGTATGTGCACCTAACTCATCATCATCAGTATGTTGCGAAAACACCATTAAATTAGTTTTCTGAGCAATCTCTTTAATTGTTAACAATGATGGAGCGATTGCAATTTGATAATTATTTTTTCTAACTTTAGAAATTTTTCTTGCCAAATCTAACGCTTTATTTCCAAAAGATTCTTTGTACGTTTTGAAGTTGATTAAGATGAGTGGTTTTGCCATTTTTACTTTTTCTTCACTTTATATTTAACATCAATATATTCATGGTCGATTCTTTTACTAGTAGTAGGTTTTCTACCTTTCCCTTTATTAAATTTGTTGAGCATTCTAAAGAGGTAACCTATAACAACGATGATTAGAATTAATGGAATTAAAAATAAAAGAATATTAAAAACGATCACAATTGCGGTTACAATTATTACTAAAGCGATTAATGTTACAATCCAGGCTTTAATTCCTCTTACTACGAACATATTTTAGATAATAACTTACTCCTATAAAAATACTTCCCAACCCCATAGTTAACAAAAATATCTTCACACTAATTCCAATAAAAAATCCTATAGGGAAAGTCTGAATAAGTAAAGAATCTATTGGGAAAAGCCAATTGCCTTGCGGGAAAAAGATCTGATGAAAAATTGTAAAAGTTGTGTTGAAACTGATTAAAACAAATAATAGAATTAGTCCAATTGAAATTAATGTTGTTATTCCTCCACATTTGAAAAGTTTTTTCAATTGGTCTTTATTCTTCCTATAATAAGTAATGATCAAAGTTATAATAATTAAACGAAAATAAAAAAGATAATCAATTAAATTCATTACTCCTTTAACATCTTCTAAATGTGAAACTTCATTAGTGGTATAATTCAAATTCAATTCCTGTTTATTATTTAGAAAATCTATTGTTTCTTGTTGATTTTCAGTTAAATCAGATAACCCTAATACTACTTTGTACGAAAAGAGCAATAAGAATAGAGGAAGAAAGATACAGAAAACAATTAAGATTAGTTTATTATGATTCATTTTAATGTTTTTCATTTTCTAAACCGATAATAATGCCAAACAGCAGAAAAAATTACGAACATAATCAGGAAGACCCATAAACTCCAAATCCCAGTTTCTATTATTCCCCAGATTAAAGCGAGGATTGCAGTTAGACTCCAAAAGATTTTCAAAATTAACATAATTTCAAAATGTTCTTTTTTCTTACAGAAGTATGAAGTACCACCGATACCAATTAATGCAGCTCCGACTAAACGAGCGAAAACTAGATTCTCTAACGGAAATCCAAACAATCCTAATGTCCATTTAGTAAAGAAGATTAACGGAATTGCGACTAAGAAATCTACGATGAAATGAATCTTAAACCAGACCCTAAGAGATTTGGAAACTTGTTTCATAGAATTAGGAAATAACAGAATTATATAAAACTTACTTTATATGTTTATAAGAATTTCTGGTTTGTATAATGATTTTTCTAAAAATTGTATCTCTTCCTTTTTTTTCCCTTCTGAAATATGGCTATAAAATACTGCGGCCATATTGTCCATTAATTCATCAACCGTCCCTAATAATCCAGGATGATCTTCTAACGCTTGCCCTAATGGTTTGTTAATCAATCTTACTTTTTTTGGATTAGTAATTATTTCTGCCCTTTCGATTAATGTAATCAATTCTTTTTCAATTTTTATTGAGGGAGTTAAACCTTCATCAACAGCAAAATTCATCATTTCTAAAAGAAGATTATAATTTACCAAATCAATCGCTAATGGTTTAATTGAATGAGGATATTTTTCAAACTGTTTGACTAAAAATGGAATATATTCCCCTAATCCCGGACCAACTTCACAATATTGTTTTTTTGGATCTGGATTAAATGGCCGTTCCATGTGATATTCTGATAATGGTCTTGCAGTAACTGAAAAATAATTATTTTTGTATCTAGGAGAAGGACAGCTGAAAAGTGGACTTCGATCGCTATGCGTTAACAAAATATATCCTGAATCTTTATCAGTTATTTTAATCAACCTTTTTTTACTAGCAATTTCTGGTTCCATTTCAAGAAATAAAAATATTAAAAAGAAAAATAAAAAAAATTACTGGCAACCAGCACAACTTGAACAATCGCTAGGACCGCAACCGTCATCGTCTTTCTTCTCTTCACCATTAGCAACACTTTCTTTAGCTTCATCTGCTTTAGGTTCTTCTGGATCGTTTATACCAACAACTTTAACTTTAAACACTAAATCTTTTCCAGCTAATGGATGATTAACGTCAATTGTAACTTTACCATCTTCAACTTTAGTAATCTTTGCTGGGATTTGTTGTCCTGTTGGAGCTTGCATCATTAACATCATGCCAACTGCAGGTTCAGGTTGTTCAGGTAATTTGTCCCGAGGAACTTCTTGGACCATTTCTGGTCTTACCGGACCGTAAGCTTCTTCTGATTTAAGCGTGAATTCTTTCTCTTCATCTTTTTTCATTCCTTCA
>CAZXEM010000051.1:0-7981 GCA_964639875.1 uncultured Methanosarcinales archaeon
GATGCGACAAAGCAGAGTTTGGTTTACAACAGTTAAGGCAAGTTTGTGATACTGTTATTGTAATTGATAATAATAGATTAGTACAAATTGCAGGTAACTTACCAATTCAACAAGCTTTCTCAGTTGCTAATGAATTAATTGCAACCATGATTAAAGGTATTGTTGAGACTATTGCGGTACCAAGTTTAGTTAACTTAGACTATGCAGATGTTAAAGCAATCATGACAAATGGAGGAGTAGCAGCAATTGGAGTAGGAAGTTCAGATACTAATAATAGAGTTGAAGAAGCGGTTAAAGGTGCATTAAGCAATCCTTTACTAGACATTAGCTATGAAGGCGCTACAGGAGCTTTGATTCACGTAACTGGTGGAACAGACATGACTCTTGATGAAGTGTCCCGAATTGGAGAATTAGTAACAGAATCATTAGATGATGATGCTAACGTTATTTGGGGAGCTCGAGTAACTGATGAGATGAAAGGTAAACTAACTGTGATGACAATCATTACAGGTGTTAACTCTCCTTGGATTTTAGGAAAAATTAACCAGCAACATGCTGAGAAAAGGGCTCAAACTCTAAGTAAGGAGTTAGGGATTGAGTTAGTATAGAACAAGTCAAGTACCCATTGACTTGCTTCAATGGGAAAAAGAGGTTGATAGAATCTACAGCTTGTAGAGATTTGCAAGCTGTACTCTTCAATTTTCCGTTTCATATTCATATCCAAAACACTCACATTCAAAATCTTGCCCTTTCGTTCTAACCACCACCCCTGGTAAAACCCCCAGGGCAAGATTTATTTTTTTCTTTTATAATTTTAGAATTAATTACAAAGTTAAGTAATTAGCTGCCCAAAGCATTCCTGAATCACAATAATAAAAAAATGTACTGTAAGGTTTAGCTTGACCATTCTTTAATTTTAATACTTCAAGATAATTTCCATGTTTCTCAATCATTTCTTTATACTTCTCTTTCATTTCTGAAGCTAGACTTTTATCAACAGTTTTAACAAGTTTGATGTAAAGCGGGCCCATATGGGTCCAGATAGAATCACTTTCATAATTTTTTAAAAATAATTCTTCCCAAATAAAATTGATATTGTCTCTACTTGAAGTATATTTTAATGGAAAAGGTTGATCTAGTTTAGCCTGATGAACTTTTCTTAACACAGATTTAAGCATTTGCTGATCGTTAATTATGCCGAAAATGAAAGGAAATAAGTTAGCATCACCAGCAACATACTCTTGTTTAGACAAATCATCATAAAAGTATAATCCGTTCCAAAAATGTCTTCTGATTAATGAAGGGTAATCGTATTTCCTGAATGGGTTAAACAATTTCATATTTTTAAGATCGTTAGCAAGCATTGCCACTAAACAATTATCGTAACAAGAACTTTTTCTAATAGCAAAATCTTTCATTGAAGAGAACTGTTTTTCTGGGTTAACAAGTCCAGTTTGTGAATCTATAACTTCTGAAAAGAACTTTTTAATTTCTTTATTTAGAAAAGCTTTATGTTCATGATAAGGAAATTTAGATATTTTTATACTATGAATCAGCCAAGGTAATGAATCCACTGCATAAACTGGGAAATCAAATGGTTTACCATTAGGAGTGATGGTTGTTGTTATCTTGTTATATTTCTTGAACCGGTTAAGAGCATACCTTAAAGTTTGGTGAACTTCACTTTCATACTTAAGTTTAAGTAATGAACTTGTACACCAACCAAAATCCCTGGTCCAAAATTGAGGGAAATTTCCAGTAGAGGTTTGGAAAAAACGACCGTTCCAGCAATCTTTAACAATCTGTTGACAGACAGAATGAGCGTTACCTTCATACTTTTTTGTAAAGAAACGATTCTTCCAGCTAGTTAAGAAAATCCTACTTCCTTGTGTGAAATAGTCAAGAACACTTGCCATGAAGAGATAAGAGTAGTTTTAGTTTAAATACTTATTGGAAACTAACTAAAAAATGTCTGAAATCCCCCATAACATTTATAAATCACCTTCTTATTTTAACTATAAATCGAGAGATACAGCGGTTACGGCTTCTGTATACTGGAGATAGAGATAATTCTTTATTTCCTTAAAAAATAAAAAAATAACATAGGAGGCCCAGCTGGAAAGCAATGTCTGTGGGACTAAGCTTACGTAGTAAGCGCATGTCGCACTTCGCTCCCAGTTGGCGAAAGAACTGTGGCACGAATGCATTCAAGAGATAAAGGAAAAAGTAGAAGTACTAAACCAATTAAAAAAACTCCTTCCTGGGCACCTTACAAAGGTAAGGAAGTAGAGAAACTTATTGTTAAATACAGAAAAATGGACAAAAGCAGTTCAGAGATAGGATCAATATTAAGAGACGCTTATGGGATCCATAGTGTAAAATGTATAACTAACAAAAAGATCAGTATGATATTAGAAGAAAATGATCTTGGTAAAGAGTTACCTGAAGATTTATTGAACCTAATTAAAAAAATGATTGCTATTAAGCAACATAAAGAGAAAAATAACCATGATCAAGTTGCTAAACGAGGATTAGAACTTACTAATTCAAAAATTAGAAGGTTAGTTAAATATTATCAGAGAACGAAAAAATTACCTGATAATTGGAAATTTGATCCAAACAGACTTAAAATGTATGTAGAATAGAAAAGTATTTATTTCTATTCTACTTTTCATTATTTTATTAAGAAAAGAGAGGTGTTATTATGTACAGATTAAAACCAGTTATTGGACTTGTATTTTTGATTGTTGCTATTGCCACAGTAGGTTTATTAGTTTCTAGTAATGATGGAATTTCTGGAAGTACTGTTATTGCTAGTGTTGATTGTTTTGAAAATATTGATTGTAACGACCACATTGAAGAAACAGAAGATATTTGTAAAAATCCAGGCACAGACTACTCATTATGTATCAATAAACCAATACGACAAAAATAAAAATTAGAAAAAAAAATATAATGTTGTTTTAATAATTAAAAAGATTACAACATAGTTTTAATACTTAAAACCATTATAACATGGTTTTAATACTTTCAATGTTAGTTGCAATATCTGTTCCTTTCTTAGTAAGTTCAAGCAACTTTAATCTTCCTTCTTTCTTAAAATTAATTAAATCAGCTTTTTGCATTTCTTGTAAAATTTTTACAACATGACTGTAAGTACAGTCAATCTGTTTAGCAAGAACAGAAGCATAAACGTCGGAACTGGCGTTCTTTAACTCCACCAACATCATTGCCGGTTTTTCACGAAAAAATACATCAAAAATACACTTTTTATTCTCCAATTTGGCACCCCACCAATAGTACTGTCCACCACCTCATAGTTAGATTACAATAGCTATATTTAAACATTTATTGATTATAATCATTATTTTATAGGATATATTTAAACCTTTTGGAATTAAGTTATCCTGATTGATAAAAGCAACATTTTTTCGTCATTAAAACGTGAGTTAATTCATTGAAAGGTCTAAATTTTCCAATATCAATTTGGCAAAATTAGGTGTATTCCCAGCTTCTGCTTCAAATGTAGCAATCTTTCTTTTTAAAGATTTAACAAATTTATCATTAACAAATTCACCAGCATCGTTCTTTTTAACAACAATAGATTTTAATTTTTTAACAGTTAACAAATCTTGTTCAATATCAGCAATTTCTTGTTTTAATTTATCAAAAAACAAGATTGTCCCTTCAAGTTTTTTACTGTCTACCCGTGTACAATCAACCAATTTCATTTTATTTCACCTCTTTGTTCATCAAATCAAACCACCTAAACTAATTACAAGCTGGTTCTCTTTCTTTTGAATTTCTTCTAAAAGCGTTTCTATTTCTCGAGTATGCTTTTTTAAATTTTTAACTCCTTTAACAGAAATAATTTTTCGTTCTTCAGGCGCAGCTGATTTTTCGGTGATCATCAAACCCAAAATCACTTTTGCTCCATTAGCTTCTTTTATTAATTTGTTAAGAGAAATAATCAAACCTTCAATTTTTTCAACATCTAATTCTTTAGTCATTTTAAAAAAACCTCACGACATAAACACATAAACAGTGTTACATGCCTAAGCCTTTAGGCACAAACCTTTGGGCAAGCCAAACGTTTGATTCCAAATGCATTCAAGTGAGGTGTTCCGTTGGAAACCTCACGACATAAGCACTTAAAACATTTTACATGCCTAAGCCTTTAGGCATTTTACCTTTCATTTTCTTCATAATTTTGGTCATGTCCTGTTCGCCTTTAAACATTTTCACCATCTTTTTAGCAGAACGATGTTGCTTAATTAATTCTCTAACATCTTTAATTGAAGCACCAGAACCGTTAGAAATTCGATCAATCCGTTCCACAGAAATGATTTCCGGTTCTTCAAGTTCAGCCCGAGTCATACTGTTCATGGCATAACGCCATTTTTCTAACTTACCCTCTTGAACGTCTAACATTTCTTTTGGTAACTTTAAATTACCCATCCCAGGGATCATCCCCATGATTTTTTTAAAAGAGCCCATTTTTTTCAAAGAACTCATTTGATTGTATAGATCCAGAAGATTGAAATCGCCTTTAAGAAATTTTTCCTGCATATCTTTTGCATCATCCTCACTAATAACTTCTTTAGCTTTCTCTAATAAAGATTCTAAATCTCCAAAACCGATAAGCCTTCCAACAAACCTTTCCGGGTAAAACATTTCCAAATCGTCAACTTTTTCACCAACACCAATAAACTTTATTGGGGCGTTAGTTACTGAACAAGCAGACAATGCTCCGCCACCTTTTGCTGTTCCTTCAAGTTTTGTAACAATTACACCAGTAACGTTACAAGTATCATGGAAAGCTTGTGCTTGTTTCTGGGCAGCTTGCCCAATATCAGCAGAAATCACTAACAATTTTTCATCAGCATTAACAGCATTATGAATCTTATTCAATTCCTCAATTAAATCGTCAGAAAGTGCATCCCTACCCGCAGTGTCAACAACAACAAGGTCATAATTTTTTAGTTGATCATTAAAACTTTGATAAATTTTTACTGGATCTTTTTCACCTTTCATCCCGTAAAAGTCTACACCTACATCCCGAGCTAACTGTTCTAATTGGTCATAAGCTGCAGGTCGCCAAGTATCTGTTTGGATTAAAGCAATTTTGTAACCACGTTTCTTGTAAAACTTTGCCAGTTTACCAGCAGTAGTAGTTTTTCCACTACCGAAAAGACCAACCAACATTATCTGAGTAGGTTTTTTAGAAATTTTAATTTCAGAAGCTTCCTTACCTAAAAAATTTGTCAATTCTTCATAAACTATCTTAACTAATTGTTCACGTTTAGTTATTCCTGCCGGAGCTTTATCTTTAGCCCGTTCTTTAATTTTTTTACTTAAATCAAAAACTAGTTGAACGTTAGTATCTGATTGTAATAAAGCTCGTTGAATATCTTTTACCAACTCATTTATCAGCTTTTCATCTACAAAAACTGCTTTAGCAATCTTACCTAACGTGTTCTTTAACGAATCTCCAAGTTTATCAAGGACCATTTTATACTAGAAATGAGCTGATTATATAAAAGTTATGAGGATTTTTAAGAGATAGAGCAAAAGGGTAAATTAAGCAAGTTTCCTTTGTCGTAAATCTTCTAAATAGTCAACAGTAACACCCAATGTATCAGCAACTGTCTTCTGTACTGGCCGTTTTTTTGCGTAATTAAAATATTCCTGAATTGAACGAATATTTATCCCGTGTAATTTTAAAAGTCCATCCATAGGAAGACCATAATTATCTGCAGTTTTGTATAACCCAATATTTTCAAGAGAAGTTAAAGTATCTTCTTTAGAACGGCACCTAATCCCAAAACAATTTTCTAAAGAATAAATATAATCTTTAGCAGTTTGAGGGGAAGTTTTTAAGTGTTCAAGGATATTATTTTTTTCAAGTTCTTTAACTTCTTTAAGAAGAATTTCATTTTCAAAATCAGAATAACTCTCTTTTGAAACAGAACTATCAATATTAATTGCTAATTCAACAATAGCTTTCCATTTCCCATCATTTTCATTCATTTTTGGAGCTGATTTCATTTTATAATTTTCCCGAAATTTTGCATTAGAAATGAGTTGATTAATATTATTTAATGTGTCTACCTCATTATTTCCAGGAACAAAAAGATATTTAACAACTTTAAAAATCGCCATTAAAAATATAATGAACAGAGTAAACTTATAAGGATTATTATCATTGAAAAGCTATGATGTGGTGAGAACTAATCAGCTTACAGAAACAAGACAATAATCCCAACAATTAGGATTATCACGCTTAAAACGAAATTAATCAATTTAACATAATGTTCTTTCCAAATTTCAACTTTCTTTTCATCATTACTTTTCTTTTCAGCTTTATCATCTAATTGATCTTTAACCAAATAAATTACGACAACGAAAAGGATCATCAATATTAACATTACCAAGATGAAATATAATAAAGTTGGCAACGCTATTCCTCGAGAAATGTTAGCGATAAAAAGGTATCTAATAAGTAAATAAGTTTTGTTTAACCTAGCAAAACTTAACAAACCAAAAACTAAGCCAAAGATTAAACATCCGGGCGTAGAAAATATTACTGCAATAAATTTTTTCAAATTATCAATAAATGCAGGATGAACATCTTTAAAAGTAATTTTCCAAGTTATAAAAAATTCTTTAATAAGTGCTAAAGAAAAAACAATTGCCAAGATAGCAACAATTTTAGCAAAATAAACTCCAATCCCAGAATAACCTAACCAGGAAAAGAAACCCATTCCAAAGATTAAATAAGCAGCATAAACACCAGTAATAAATAAGAAACTTTTCTTAAGTACACTCTCTTTATCTTTAAACGCAACAATAACTAATAATAATAAAATTAGTAAAGCTAAACCACCTAAACTAAAAGCGGTTTTTAGTGCAGCACCAGTAACAGATAAAAAACTTAACTTCCCCATAATGTCTTTTGGTGAACCTTCACCAATAACTCCGATAACATTAACATCTTCTAGTAAAGGACAACTAGGATTTTGATTACTTTTGATTCTTCCTTCAAGCAATCCAATAATCGCTTCTTTACCAATAAAATAACTTTTGGGAAGGAAAACTACTGGTAAACTCTGAACTTCTGCCGGGACATTATAAGCATTGAAATAATCTTGAAGAAGTTTAAGGTTACCTTTGTTAAAGTATACTTCAAACATTTCAACTTTAATCTTTGGGAACCTTGTTTGTAACTGTTTCAAGTAAGTATCTGTTTGTGGACATTCTTCACAATCAAACCCGTAAAAGTAGTATAAACAATCGGTTTCTGAATCATCAAAACTAATGTAAATGTCTTTTTCGATAACTTCTTCAGTAACTTCTTCACCAAGAACAGTAAAAGAGAATAAACTAACTAAGATTAACAAAATTAAACCGAATAAAGTTATACCTCTTTTCATATTAGTTATTAAATAAAATTAGTATATAAAGCTTTCTTTACCATCGCTGGATCTCTTTACCCATCGCTTCTTTAAAATGTTCAAAAATTTCATAAACTTTCTCTTTCAATTCGTTTTTCGCTTTAGGAGAATAAACAAACTGGTAACCACCATTCTCAAGATTAATTTGTCTTCTTTTAATCAGATTTTTTTCAAAAAGGGACTTAACCGCTCTTTGGATAGTTGTTCGATCTTTTTTAATTTTCTTCTGAATATCTTCAATAGTAAACTCTTCTTTCTCTTCCAATAAATGTTTCATTACTGCCAATTCTGTCTTGTTTAAACCGAACGAACATTTCAAGATGTCCTCAACTGTAATTAAACGACAAACAAAGTTCATTGCCATAAAAAGAAGTAAAATTTCAGAGTATTTAAGCATTTTGTTTACAGTAGTGCGATTCTAGTCCACAAATAAGCAATATTCCATTTGATTTATAAAAGTAAATAGAAATTGATGATTAGGTGGTTGAAAATGATTAAAAATGAAGATGTTGATTGTAAAGAAGTTT
>CAZXEM010000052.1:0-7923 GCA_964639875.1 uncultured Methanosarcinales archaeon
CCTTTATTACAAGGTCATAACGGGAGAAACTTGTTTGTTTATGGCGTACCAGGGGTAGGAAAAACTACTGCTTGTAAACATGTTTTGCGTGAATTGGAAGAAGAAACTGAAGAAGTAGTTTCAGTTTACATTAATTGCTGGAAAGAAAATACTACTTTTAAAATTTATTCAAAAATTTGTGAAACTCTAGGGTTTAAATTTTTACAAAGTAAAAAAACTTCTGAATTGTTTACTTTGATTAAAGGAAAACTTAACAAGAAAGCGGTAGTGTTTGTTTTTGATGAAGTTGATAAACTTGAAGATACAGATTTCTTGTATACCATTTTGGAAGATATTTATCGAAAATCCATTATTTTATTAACCAATTATCGTGATACTTATTCAGAAATGGATGAACGGATTAGAAGTAGACTTAATCCAGAATTTTTAAATTTCCGTGCTTATAACGAAACAGAAATTGCTGGAATATTAAAACAGCGGCAAGAGTATGCTTTTGTCCAAAACAGTTGGGAAGATGAAGCGTTTAAAGAACTTGCTGAAAAGTGTACATCTGTGATGGATGTTCGGGTTGGTTTATATTTAATGAAAGAAGCAGGTAATTTAGCTGAAGAAAAAAGTTCTCGAAAAATTAATCTGGTTCATGTTGCTGAAGCGATCAAGAAAGTTGACGATTTTCATATTAAGCCCATGGAAGATTTAGATGCTAACTTACTTTTAATCCTTGATATGGTTAAAGATCATTCTGGTAGTAAAATTGGTGATGTTTATAGCGCTTACCAGAAACGTGGTGGCGAAATGAGTTACAAAAGTTTTCAAAGAAGAATTAACAAATTAAAAGATGGCCGATTTATCTCAACAGAGAAAGCTTACAGTAAAGATGGTACATCAACAATTATCAATTATTCTTCTGAGAAGAAATTGACTGAATTTTGAAAAATAAAAAACCAACTAAGGTGGGCGTAACTCCACAAAGCTCATCTGGGACCATCCAGGTGTAATCATCGCTCTCAATTGGTTTTAGTTACTTAGAATCTTGATTCTTTTTTAATATTATTGATACAAACTTAACAAAAAACTAGTATTTTCTTCTGCTTTCAAAGAATGCGGAGCATTCTTGTCCATGAAAATCATCTTTCCAGGAACCATCTCAATCTCTTCACCATTTAAAATAAAAGTTCCTTTGCCTTCAATTACGTAAACGAACCCTTCTTTTGTTGAAGTGTGTGTTCCAATATCTGTACCTGCGGCCATCGAGAATAAGGTTAAATTATTTTTTTCTGTTTTAGAGATAACTTTACTTAATACGCCATTAGAAGGATATTCAATTTGTTCTTTAAGGTTCATTTTTTTCTCCAAGAAAATTTAAACATTTTTCTTTAATTTCCAACATTTTCTCTTCAACTTTAACAAATTCTTCTGCCATTAAAGTTTGGTTGTTCAAATTTAAAGCTTCGTTTGCCATTGGATAAAGAATGTTATCTTCTTTACTAATATGTTCTTGAAGTAGTTGTCCGTAACTTCTAGCATTTTGAATTATTTTTTCTTTATCATTATCTATTAGGCCTTCTTGCATTGCTTTGATAAAATCTCTTCCTAAACCGTGTTCATACAACATTTGGGTTGTAGGGTCACAATGCATTTCTACTGTATCTTTTTGTAATTCTTTAAACAAAATATCTTCTTCTTTTGCATGGTGGAACTTATCTGCATAATTTTGAATAAAATAAATTGCATTTTCAAAAAAATCTTTGTTTAATTCTTTACCTGATTCTAATTCATAGCATTCTTTAAACAATAAATCAATTGCTTTGAGAATGTTTTTATGTTCTTTCATTAATATTTCTGTTGGTATCATTTTTGTTTCCCCTCATAATCTTCAATAGCTTTTCTTAAAGCTTGATCGCCAAGAACAGAACAATGAACTTTTCTTGGTGGTAAACCGCCAAGTTCTTTTACGATATCTTGCGGTTTAATTTTTTTTGCTTCTTCTAAAGTTTTACCAACAACCATTTCTGATAAAACGGAAGTTGAAGCTAATGCTGAGGCGCAACCAAAAGTTTTCCATCGACAAGCAGTAATTTTATCATCTTTAATTTTGATGTAAAATCGCATTACATCTCCACATGCTGGACTGCCTACTTCTCCAATACCATCCGCAGTTTTTTCCCAGTCGTTCTCTTCTTGATCACTTTGAAAAACATTTCTTGGTTTCAAAAAATGTTTTTTAACTTTATCTGAATAAAGCCAACATCTTCCTTTGTATCCGATAACTTCATATTT
Source organism: uncultured Methanosarcinales archaeon (assembly GCA_964639875.1). GTDB lineage: Archaea > Nanobdellota > Nanobdellia > Woesearchaeales > GW2011-AR9 > CAZQLW01. Next base: position 2,281 of record CAZXEM010000052.1, read on the forward strand.
TTTTTCTGTCATTGTCTAATCTCCTCTTTATTCAAATGTACCGGTGATATTCTTCTTAAAGATGAAATTATTCCTTTAAGTTTTTTAACCACATAATTTAAATCTTCTTTTGTAGTGGATTTTCCTAAACTGAATCTGATTGACCCGTGTGCAGCATCATGTTTCAAGCCAATAGAATCCAAAACGTGGCTCACTTCTAGTTTTTCTGAGGAACAAGCAGAACCTGTTGACACTAAAATTCCCTCGTGGTCCAAATATAATAAAATTGATTCCCCTTCTACATCTAAGAACGAAATGTTTGCGTTATTAGGTAATCTTTTTGTTTTATGACCGTTAAGAAAACTTCTAGGTATTTCTTTCAAAACTTTTTCAATAAAGTCATTTCTAAGTTTTTCTATTTTTTTATTGTCTTCTTTCTGTGCAAGTTCTAAAGCTTTACTAAAACCAACAATTGCAGTTAAGTTTTCTGTTCCAGACCTTAAACCAAACTCTTGTCCACCACCATGCATTAACGGTTCTAATTTAATTCCTTTCTTAACAAAAAGTATTCCAATTCCTTTCGGACCGTAAATCTTTGATCCGTTTAAAGTCATCAAGTCTGCACCAACATTTAAATCTAAGAAACCAGCTTGACAAGCATCGGTATGGAACGGAACTTTATGTTTATTAGCAATCTTAGCGATTTCTTTTACCGGTTGAACAGTACCAATTTCATTATTGGCGTACATGATTGAAATTAAAATTGTGTCTTTTTTAATTTCTTTCTCAAGATATTTTAAATTTACTAAACCATCTTTATCAACATTAAGATAAGTTACAGAGAAGCCATTTCTTTCTAAATATTTACAGGTTTCCAATACTGCTGGATGTTCAATTTTACTAGTGATAATATGTCCTTTTCTTTTAGCAATTCCTTTAATCGCTAAATTGATTGATTCAGTTCCGCCAGAAGTGAAAATGATTTCTTCTGCTTTACAGTTAAGAATTTTTGCAACTTTATTTCTTGCTTGATGAAAAATTTCTTTTGCTTCTAATCCCATTTGATGTAAAGCGCTAGGGTTAGCATAAGTTTTTACTGCATCCATTTCTTTTTTTACTCTTGGATCTAGAGGAGTTGAAGCTGCATGGTCCAAATAGATTAGTTTAGTCATTTTTTATTACAATAGCAACATTGTTTACTTTTCTTTAAAGCACAGACTTCTTTGTAAATCTTGCAAACAATACCTTTCTTTTTCATTAAGTTGTTTAATCTAATCATTTCATCTCCCAAATTATTGTTATCTTTAAGAATATTTTTTACGGACAATTCTAATTCCGTTTCCATTTCTTGGTTGAAGATGTCTACTTTGGCTCTTTTTTGTTTTTTATACTGTGAAATTGCTGCAGGGGTAACGCCCATTATTTCTGCAACGTCTTTCTGTGCTTTACCTTCTTCTATTAATTTTAAAGCAATTTTCTTTCTAATTGCCGGTAGAATATACCACACTTCAATTTCTTGGGGGAAGATTAATTTTTTCATTTTGTTTACCTCTTTTTTTATGCTGGACAGTCTGTACAATAAACTTTACAAAGTTTATCATACAAAGACGGCGACATGCGTTCATTTTATTCACTTAGTCACCATTTTATTTATGCTGGACAATCTGTACATTGTTGACCAAACTTTCTTGCTCCACAACAAGTTGATTTTTTCCAAGTAGATATTGCTGGAGAATAGCTATTGCTAGAGTTACCATAACCAATAACTTGGTAACTCGAACTTGTTCCATATCCGCTATTTGATCCATAGTTCATTATTTTATTAACAATTGTTAACTTATTTATAAGCTTTGTGGAAAAAAGCTTAATTTGGCGAATATTTGAACTACCTTCTTTAATCCACTAGACAATTAAATTTAAAAGTAACAAGATTATAACTAAACAAAAAGGTGATTTAAATGATTAAAGGAATAATTTTTGATGTTGATAATACTTTAATAGACTTTTATAGAATGAAAAGCATGTCTATTTCAAACTCGATAGACGCGATGATTGATGCCGGTCTTAAAATTAAAAAGAAAGAAGCTTTAAAGATAATCCATGAAATATTTAATGAATTGGGGATGGAAGCTCACCTTCTTTTTCAAAGTTTTTCTAAAAAGGTTTATGGGAAAATTGATTACAAGATCGTTGCTGCCGCGATTGTTGCCCACCAAACTGTTTGGAACGGTTTTTTGCACACTTTCCCTGGCGTAATTGAATCTTTAATTGAACTTAAACAAATGGGTTTAAAATTGGGCATTGTTAGTGATGCTAGAAAAATGCACGCTTACGAACGACTTTATGGGATGAGGATTGTAGATTTTTTTGATGTTGTTGTAACTTATGATGATACTAGAAAATATAAACCCTCCCGAAGACCTTTTGTTCATGCTTTACGGAGTTTAAAATTAAAACCGGAAAATTGTGTTATGCTTGGAGATTGGATAAAAGGTGATGTTGGTGGTGCATTAAAAATGGGGATGTACGCCTGTCTAGCAAAATACGGCGCTCCAGATCATGAGTCTAGGAAAATGATGAACATGAACCACGTTAAAAAGTATGATATTCATCCTGACTTTGTTTTAAAAGAGTTTTCAGAAATTGTTGGTTTAGTAAAAAAGTTAAACAGTATTGAAGATAAGAAACATAACAAATCTAAAAAAGTGAAACGTTAAACTTTTATTTTTTTCAATGCCTTAAAGTCTTCAAACAAAACTTCTTTAATCCACTTAAAACGAAGACCAGCAGATGGATGATAAGTCACGAAATATTTCTTTTGGTACAGTTTACCATGCAAATCTTTAATTTTTTCTTTACCAGTAAGAGATTTCAAAGCAACCCTTCCCAGGATAATAATTAGTTTCGGATTAATTGTTTCAATTTGTTGATCTAACCATTTCCTGCATGTTTTTAATTCAAGAGTATTCGGGTTCCTATTTTTTGGCGGTCGACATTTAACTGTATTGGTAATGAAAACATTTTTTCTATCAATTCCTGCAGTTTCTAAAAGTTCGTTCAATAATTTTCCTGCTCTACCCATGAATGGTATTCCTTGCCGGTCTTCTTCAGCGCCAGGAGCTTCACCAACAATCATGATTTTTCCTTTACCATCTCCTGGAACAGCCAGTGTTCTAGTTTTCCAGAGTGGACAAGCTGTACATTTACGAATACTTTCTGCAAGATCAAACATGTTTATTTTTTTAGCCATACAATATTGCTCCAGCCATCACTACAATATTAGAAATGATCCATAATACTGAAGAAATGATTATTGGTTTATCTTTATGAACAAAGCCATAAATTAACCAAGGGATATTCATTATACATAAAAGAAAAAATGTTAATGCGGATACGCCAGCTGCAGTTTGGAAATAATAAATTTTAATAACTTGCGGTAAGTTCATTACTGGCCCTAAAACTGCAATGAGTAAAATAAATTTATCAAGAAAAGTAATCCATTTATTTGGGTGAGGATAATTCTTTAATCTCTGCCTTTTACGTTTATGTAAATGATGATGTGCGTGGAACATAACCATGAGAAAATCTTTAAAACTTATATAGTTAACTAATTTTTTTTATAATTAAATATCTACCAAAACTTTAGCGTACCAACCTTCTTTTGTTTGTTTCACTTCAAACATGTGCATGGTAATCGCTTTAATATCAACTTTTTGTTCATGCTTTTCTGGATTTATTTTCTCTCCATAAGCTTGACATTTGAGTTTATATTTACCATTTTCTTCTTTAACTTCACACTTTAACTTTGAAAAAATTAATCGTTCGGTATCTTTATAGAATAATAAGTCATCCAAAAAATCAAACAAAAGATATTCAATCTTCTTATTCTCACCCGTAATTTCTTTTTGTTCAGTTTGTTTAAATTCTTTTATATTAACTTGAACTTCTCCTACTGCAAGAGCGCATTGTTCAAACAGTTCTCCTAGACTTTCGGCTTCCGCTACAAAGAGTTCGTCAGCAGTATGTTCAAGGAATTTATGGTATGGTTTCATTAAGATTGGAATTGTTTAGTAGTTATATAAATGTTTTTGGTATTCAGCGAAAATTATATAAACCTAAATTACTTAGTTCTAGTAATGGCAAAGAAAAAGAGGGTAAAGAAAAACGATTTTTCTAATCGTACTGTGTTCTTGACTTTAACATTATTAATTGTTGTTCTTCTTATTGCCATGATGATTTATACTACTTATTTAGATAAAGCGAAATCAACAATTGCTGATCGGCCTTTAGAAGAACTTCCTTTACCAATAGATGACGTTACTATTGAAGAAGTTTCTGCAGAAGAAATTGTTGATGACGGAGGTCCATGATGGTAAAAGTTTCTAATAAAACAATTGTAACTATGTTGATGGTTGCGTTAGTAATCACTGTTCTCGGTACAGTTGTTAGTGTCAACCAACTAGAAGGGTTTGGCGAATATTCTGCTTTAACTGGGGCCACAGTAAGTGTTCCTGAACTTAAAGAAATAGATCCTGCTAATTTAAACGAATCTGAATTGGGTGATTGTAAAGTTTACACTTGTTGCGGTGAAGAGTGCGGGTAATTACATAACTCCAAAGAACTTTGCAGTAATGTCTGATCCTTTTCTTCCTTGTTCTTCGGTAATTGCATACATTTTTTCTATGAATTCTTCTACTGAATATTCTTTTTTAATTTCAAACCCATAAAGTTCAGCAATTGCTACGTCTGCTTCCCAGATCTGTTCTCCTTTTACTGTTTCTCTATAATCGCAACCCATCTCGCAAACTTCCTCGCAAAAGGTATCGTAAAACCAGACTATTTTCACTAAGTCGTACTCTTTAATTTTTTCAAAGTTGATTGCTGCCGGTGGATGTAAATGGTGTCCACTCATTTTATATGTTTTCATATTAGTTCAACATTCTTAGGGTTATATAACTATTTTGTCTGGTTTATAGTTCAGAATAAGAAAATGTTAATGGATAAAATTAATTTAACCTAATTTTAAATCAATTTCTTTGGCGACGTCTTTTAACTCAGAAAACATTCGTTCCATATCATGATGTAAGTCTTTAACTAAGTCTTGGATATTACTTTCTCTTAAGATATAGCCTTCCTTTTCGCGTAAAACAATTCCTGAATCCATTAGTTTTGCGAGGTGATGGACTACTGTACCTCGTGATAAATTTAATTTATCAGCAATCTCATCGGAAGTAATATGTTTGTTTTGTCTCGCTCGTCTTACTAAAGTTATGAAGACTCGGAAGCAACTACTATCTCGATCTCTAACATTAAATAATCCTAAAGAATTTCCTACCCACTGTAGTTCCTGGTTAATGTTTGGGCTATTGATTTTTCTGATTTTGATAATTGTGATTTTTTTGCCCATACAACCTTGATTCTTTTGGATTTTATAAATATTTGCCAAAAACTTTATATACTAGTTACGTTCTAAGTAGTCTACGTTGACTTAAAGTCAACGAAAGGAGTCAAATAAAAAATGATCAAAAAAGAAAAACAAGAAAATAAAAATGAATTGCAAGAAGTAAAAGAACTTTTGCAAAGGAAACAAGCAGAGCTTGAAAATTATCGGAAACAAGTTGATAAACGTTTTATAGAAATGAAAGAATTGGCAAATAAAAATTT
>CAZXEM010000053.1:0-7899 GCA_964639875.1 uncultured Methanosarcinales archaeon
ATGGTTGGAAATTGACTGTTAATGACGAATTTCTGCCTTTAGTAAGTACTATTGTTTCCCATATGGAATTAGAAACTCCTTTAATGGAAACCTTGGCAGTTATTGCTTGGAAATATCCTATCATTCAATCAGAAATAATTAAATTGCGTGGTTCTGGTGCGTATGAGCACATGAAACTACTTAGTGAACAAGGTTTTATTGCCAAGGAAAAATTTGGAAGAACTTACAAAGTTAAACTTACCCAGAAATTTTTCAATTATTTTGATTTGCCTAGTGAGGAAGCTAAAAAAGCTTTCTTGAATCAAGTTCCTAGTGAAGTTCTTAAAGAAGCAGAAAATGTAGAGAAGGAAGCTGATGAAATTGAAAGGTTAATTGAAATTGATAATCGGGAAAAATCTGCTAAAGGCGAGATTGATCAAGCGATGAAAGAAGTTCATGAATAAAAACTATTTATTTAACTTTTTCTTTAAAAAAAACATAACATTTATAAAGCACCAAATTCTCTAATATAAAGTGATTTATCGTCATAAAAAAGAGATATTTTAATCTTATTTTTTAACCAAAATGGAGCCAGAAAACCAGCCACAAAATCCTGTAGATAATGAGTCTAATGAAGCTCAGAAACATGATCCAGTTAACGATAAAGTTATTCCTCGAATAATTGAAGATGAGATGAGGGAAGCTTACGTAAATTATGCCATGAGCGTTATTGTAGGTAGAGCTCTACCGGATGTTAGGGACGGTTTAAAACCGGTCCATCGAAGAATTCTTTATTCAATGTTTGAGATGGGTTTACTTCATAATAAATCTTTCAAAAAATGTGCCCGTATTGTAGGGGATGTTTTAGGTAAATTTCATCCGCATGGAGACAGTTCCGTTTATGATGCTTTAGTAAGGATGGCCCAAGATTTCTCTCTTCGTTATCCTTTAGTTAAAGGTCAGGGTAACTTTGGTAGTTTGGATGGAGATAAAGCTGCTGCTTACAGGTATACAGAAGCTAAACTGAAAAAAATATCAAACGAGATGTTAAAAGACATTGAAAAAAATACCGTTAATTTTAAGTCTAACTTTGATGATAGTATGAAAGAACCAACAGTTCTTCCCAATAAAATCCCTAACTTACTGGTTAACGGTTCAACTGGAATCGCAGTAGGAATGGCAACAAATATTCCCCCTCATAATTTGATTGAAATTTCTAACGCAATTATTGAAGTGATCAATAATCCTGAAGTTACAGTTGAAGAGTTGATGAACATTGTTCCCGGACCTGATTTCCCTACTGGGGGAGAAGTTTCTTGTGGTAACGCTTTATGGTACGCTTATGCTAAAGGTAAAGGCAAAGTTATCATTAAAGCAGTAGCAGAAATTGATAAAGATAAAATCATCATTACGGAAATCCCTTACATGGTTAACAAAGCGGAATTAATTATTCAAATTGCAGATTTAGTAAAAAATAAAAGAATTGTTGGAATTAGAAATATTAATGATGAATCTGATCGAGAAGGTATTAGGGTAGTAGTTGACTTGAAAAAAGATGTTGATGGTAACGTTATCTTAAACCAACTTTACAAATATAGTCGTTTAAAAGTTAGTTTTGGAATTAATTTATTAGCTTTAGTGGATAATCAACCAAAACGGTTAGGGATAAAAGAAATTTTTGAATATCACATTAAACATCGGCAAGAAGTTATTACAAGAAGAACAAACTACGAATTGGAACAAGCAGAGAAAAGAATTCATATTTTGAACGGATTATTAACTGCAATTGATAATCTTGATACTGTTATTCCTGGAATTAGAAACAGTAAAAATGTTGAAGAAGCTAAAAATTTCTTAATTAGTAATTATTCATTAACAGAAATTCAAGCAAAAGCTATTTTAGAAATGAAATTACAAAAGTTAGCTTCACTTGAACAGGAAAAAATTAGAGATGAACATAAAGAACTGCAAGAAAAAATAAAATCTTATCAAGAAATTTTAGGTTCTGAACAAAAAATTATGAATTTGATTAAAGAAGAACTGGAAGAAATAAAAGTTAATTATGGTGATGAACGAAGATCAAAAATCATTCATGGTGAAGATGAAGATGTTGATTTGGAAGAATTAATTGAAGAGGATACCGTTGTGGTTACGATAACTAATTCTGGTTATGTTAAACGATTACCTCTTGATACTTACAAAATTCAAAAACGTGGTGGTAAAGGTGTCAGAGCAACAGGAATGAAAGATGAAGATTTTGTTGAACAATTTTACGTAACTTCTACTCATGCGTACTTATTATTTTTCACTGATAAAGGTCAAGTATACTGGATAAAAGTTTATAATATTCCGGAAGGCAGTAGGCAAGCTAAAGGTAGACATATTGCTAATTTATTAGAATTAAAAACTGATGAAAAAATTAATGCCGTTATTCCTGTCCGAGACTTTAAAGATGGTTATTTATTCATGGCTACCAAAAAAGGAATTGTTAAAAAGAGTGAATTGTTATATTTTTCAAAGCCAAGAAAAGGCGGAATTAGAGCAATAAATTTGGACGAGGATGATTCTTTAGTTGGTGTAAAATATACTGACGGAACTAGAGAGATGATTTTAGCTACTAAGTATGGCCTTGCTAACCGATTTAAAGAGGGTGATGTTAGGGCAATGGGTAGGACTGCTCGAGGAGTTAAAGGGATTACTCTGCGTCAAGATGATCATGTTATTGGAATGTTATCTGCAGAAACTGGTCGAAAAATTTTCACCTTAACCGAGAAAGGTTATGGAAAAAGAACTCCTGTTTCTGATTATCGACTTTGCCGGCGTGGTGGTAAGGGGGTAACAAATATCAAAATTACTGATAAGAATGGTTCAGTTAAAACGGTAATGTTGGTTGACGGTAATGAAGGTTTAATGGTAATCTCTAAGAATGGGATTGCAATTAGAATAAAATCTTCAGATATTTCTGTCATTGGTCGTGCTACGCAAGGGGTCAGGGTAATAAAACTAAACGAAGATGATCAAGTAGCCGGAGCAGCAAAAATAGTTCTGGATGACGAAGATGGCGAGGAAGATGTTGTTGAAGAATCTTTCTTAGATGAAGAATGAAATTATTTGTTTTAGTAAATGCTGGTTTTGAAAAGTCTGCAGCTGCTGAAATTAAAGAATTAACTGGTGCAAATTCAGTTTCTCATGATAATGTTTTAGAATTTGAAACTAAAGATGATGAAACTGCATTATCATTTCTTAACCATGTTCAATCTGCAAGAAGAGTACTAGTTTCTTTAGGGAAAAATAATGATTTGGATGATTTAGATTTTAGCGGTTTTAATTTTAATGATTTTTTATCTTCAGAAATGTCATTTAAAATTGAAGTTGAAAATGTTCAGGGTAACGAAAATAGGTTAGCGATTGCTAAAAAAGTTGCTGGTAAAATTTATGCTTCTATGGATTTTGAACCAAAACTTGAAATGAAAAATCCTGATTGTTTAGTTGTTATTTATTTTAATGGAAAAGAATATTTTTTAGGTGTTGATCTGTGCGGGCAGGAATTAAATTCTCGTAATTATCGAGTTTTTACTAACCCAGCATCATTTAAAGGGGATTTGGCATACTTTTTTGTTAGAAAAGTAGGTTTTAATCTTGATCAGAAAATCTTGGTAGGTTTTTGTAAAGATGGAACGATGGCCATTGAATCAGCAATTTTGGTTAATAATATTCCGTTATTAAACAAAAAATGTTCTGCTAATAAATTCCCCGTTTTTAGTAAAATGGACAATATCGTTGAGAAGAATAAAAATAATAAAAACAATAAAAATAATGTTTTTGCTTTTGACCCTTCTCGTCAAAACGTTACTGCTGCTAAAAAAAATTCTCAACTTGCTGGCGTAAAAGACTTAGTTGAAATACAAAAATATTCTCTTGACGAACTTGATGTAAAATTTTCTGAAAATGATTTTGATTGTTTAATATTTCAGGTAACAACTAAAGATGAAGATAACATTAATGAAATTTATTATCAGTCTAATTATATTTTGAAAAAGAAGGGTAAATTATTATTGGTTGGGAAAAAGAATTGGGCAGTTTCTATTTCTGATAAGTTCAAATTGGTTGATGAGGGAGAAATTAAGAAAGGAGATTCTGTTCATAAGTTTTGGTTGTTAGAGAAAAAATAAAACTAAAACAAATTATTTAAATACTAATAACATTTAATTAACATAAAAGATGTGTGCTTTTCAAGAATTGGTTGAAAGGATAAAAGATTTCTATAGGTTCAGCTGGCAGGAAATTTCGGGATTAATTGTAGCTGTAATCATTACCGGGTTTATTTTTTCGTTTAGAGACTGGGGTGCTGACCAGTTTGATTTGATTATTGGTTTAAAAAATTTTATTCTTGTAACATTTATTGCAGCAATATCATTTATATTTAGATTATCGGCACAAAAAATTTATGGATTAAGCGCGGGACACAAACCTGAATTCAAAGTTTGGTGGACCGGTTTATTAGTTTCTTTATTTATTGCTTTCATTTCTTTTGGTAAACTTCCTTTAATTTTTGCAGGGACAATGGTCAGTTCGTTTATGGTTAGGCAACGTCTTGGCGAGTTTAGGTACGGATTTTCTTATCGCATTAATGGAATGATTGCCATGTTTGGAATTTTAGGTAATTTGATTTTGGCAACATTTTTTGCTGTTGGTCTTTACGCTTATCCAGAAAGTTTCTTTTTCAGTAAAGGATTATGGTTAAACATCATCATGGCTTTTTGTGCAGTTTTACCTTTACCACAACTTGACGGGTTAAACATATTTTTTGGTTCGCGATTCTTATATGGGATTGCGGTTTTTGCAGTGATTTTAGCTGCCGTTTTACTTTTAACAAACACAATGATCGGTTTAATCTTGGCAATTGTTATTAGTGCAATCGTAGCAATAATTTACGTTTTAATAGGTTCAGAAAAATGAATGTGAAATGGGAAGATCAGTGGGGGGAAAATTTTTCTTTAGTTTTTCTAGTGGTAGGTTTCATGGTTTCTGTACTTTTAAAAAGTTCAATATTAAGTTACTTTTCAATTTTTTTAGCGGGATTACTAGCAGGGAGAATGTTTTATATTAAACATGTTAAAGAACCCATTTTACCATTTTTTTTGATGATTATCGGTTTCTTGTTAGGTTACCTTCTTGGCGCAATTTGGGTCAGTCGCATTTTAGCATTAATACTTTTTGTTATTGCTTTCGGTAGTTCTTATTACTTACATTTGAAAAAAATTTTCGTAATATTTAAAAGTGAGAGGTTTATCAAGTAACTATGAGTAAATATAAAGCGAAAAGTGTAATCTTGAGTAGAAAACCTGGCGAGGACCGTGACGGTCTTTGGACTGCGTTCATTGGCTTATTTGATGAGAACAACCCTCACTTAAAAGCGAAAGCACCGTTCGAAGTTTTAGAAATTGCAGAAATTGAAAAAGTTCGTATTCACGAGTTAAGAAACATTTCTTATTATTTAATGGGTAATGATATTGTAATCAATAACCTGCTGGAATTAAATATTGAAGTTAAAGAACATATTATAACTTTGTCAGGTAATCAACAGTTACCAAAATAATTTTTTTTTGATAATCATTATAAATAGTTAAGAAGAAGAAAAAAAGTTTTATTTTTTTAACATTTTCATGATAATGTCAAGTTTTTTGTTAATTTCTGCAAATTCTTTACCTGAATCGTTAGAGCTAGATCTTGGACTTGGATTTCTCCTAAAACAATCATCACAATAAACTGGTTTGTTAGAAGTAGGCTTAAATGGTACTTCACACATTTTTTTACAAGAATCACAAGATACAGTGGTTTTTTCCATTCGGTCAGAACTCCTTCCACCAGATCTGCCGGAATCTCTTCCAAATCTTCCTGGTCCTCTAGACCCTCTAGATCCTCGGGAATCTCTTCTTCCTGAATTGTCGGAGTCGTTCCAACTATCATTATTTCCGCCACTATTTCTTCCGCCGGATCTTTTGTTACGTCTAAAATCTGCCATACCTATCAAATTCAATGGCGTGTTTATAAATTTATGCTTAAATATTTAATTATAGTTAGTTTAAGAATTTTTAGTTATGTTTTTTGAATAGATCTCGCTTCATCACTAACTAGTTGTAATAAAGCAAAGCTTTATAAAGAGTGTGTTCAATTTTAGGTTTATAATGGAAGAATTCAAAAAATTAGGTCTCTCTGAAAATGTTATTAATGTCCTGAAAAAGAAGGGGTACGTAACACCAACAGAAATTCAACGAAGAGCAATACCGATTTTATTGGCTGGTAAACTAGACATCATTGCCCAATCACAAACCGGTACTGGTAAAACTGCTGGCTTTGCTTTACCAATCATTGAAACAATTAAAGAAAATTCTAAAGATGTTCAAGCAATTATTTTAACTCCTACTAGAGAACTTGCAATTCAAGTTTCAAAAGAAATTGAATCATTGTCAGGGAAGAAAAAATTACGTGTCTTGGCAGTATATGGCGGTACTTCAGTAAGAGATCAAATGAAACAATTACGTCAAGGTGTTGATATTGTTGTTGGAACACCAGGAAGGGTTATTGATCAAATTAAAAGAAAATGTTTGAACCTTTCTAAAGTTACTTTTACTGTTTTGGATGAAGCTGACGAAATGCTTAACATGGGCTTTTTGGAAGAAATTGAAAAAATTTTAGAAAAAACTAATTCTGATAAGAGAATGTTAATGTTTTCTGCAACGATGCCTAAAGCTATTCATCGGATTGCAAAAAGGTACATGAAAGAACATGTTGTTTTAGAAGTTGAAAATAAAAATCTTACCATTGATTCAACGGAACAGATTTATTATGAAGTAATGTCTCGAGATAAGTTTGAAGCATTACGAAGAGTAATTGATATTAGTGAAGATTTTTATGGGATCATATTTTGCAGAACAAAAGTTGAAGTTGATAGTCTTTCAAGACAATTAATAGATGGTAATTATGCTGCAGCTGCTATCCATGGTGATATATCTCAAGCACAAAGGGAAAAAATATTAAATTTGTTTAGAACAAGTAAAGTTAACATTTTGGTTGCTACTGATGTTGCTGCTCGAGGAATAGATATAAACGATTTAACTCATGTTGTAAATTATTCTTTGCCACAAAGTCCAGAATCTTATGTACACAGAATTGGAAGAACTGGTCGAGCAGGTAAGAAAGGTTTGGCGGTAACGTTCATTATTCCTTCCGAAAAAAGTAAATTAAGGTTTATTGAAAAAATTGTTAAACGTCAATTAGTAAAAAAAGATTTGCCTAGTGTTGATGATATGATCAAGTTTAAGAAAGAACATATTAAACAAATTATTGAAAAGTTTAATCAATCAGGAAAATCTAAATCATATGAAGGAATAGCTAAAGAGATTCTTACTAATAACACCCCTATTTCAGCATTATCTTCATTATTAGAGTACACATTTAAATCTGTCCTTAACCCTAACAATTATAAATTAATTCAGGAAGTGAAATCAAGTCATCGAACATCTAGGAAGGGAAGGAAAGAATCTTTTGGAAGAAATTATCGAAAAAGGAAACCTAGTTCTGAAGGGAAAAAGTTTCGCCATCACGATCATTCAAAATCTGGTTCTGAGAGGAAAAAGAAACGGGGATTTAAACCGTTTAGAAGAAAATAAATGGCAAGAATGACTGTTAAAGGACATGAATTTAATGAATTAGTTGTTAGAGATTCGTACGATCGAAGAGCAGTACTTTTTAAAAATAATATTATTGAAATATTAAGAAAAATCGGAGTTGTTGATGATGATGTTGATGTTTCATTACAAAGAGTTGCTCGGTTAAAAGGACACGCAACTGCATCTTGGTATTTTGATGGTCATTACATGCAGTTTAGTTATAAGTTACTTAACAAGTTTATTGAAA
>CAZXEM010000054.1:0-7890 GCA_964639875.1 uncultured Methanosarcinales archaeon
TAAAACTTTTTTCCCTTCGGAAAGGATCATTGCCGTTTTACCTTCAGTTTCTAAATTTTCAATTTTCTTTTTGAAAGTAGACAAATTAACTTTTCTTTCTTGCATTAATCTTAGATTTCCTAGATAATATTCTTTTCCAGCAAATTTAGCTTTTACCCCTTTACCGGTAATCGCTTTAAAGCCAGTAATCTTTTTCATTTTAATTTTTTTAGCTTTAGTTTTATTAACAATTGCTTCTGCTAAAGGATGTTCAGAACTATTTTCGATACTACCAGCAATTTCTAACAATTTCTTTTCAGTTAGTCCTTTACTAACAACTAAATTGGTGACTTCTGGTTGACCTTTAGTAATTGTTCCGGTCTTATCAAACACTACATATTTTAATTTGTGAGCAGTTTCTAAAGCGTCTCCACCTTTGATCAGAATACCTTGTTTAGCGCCTTTACCAGTTCCAACCATAATTGCGGTGGGAGTAGCTAATCCTAAAGCACAAGGGCAAGCAATAACCAAGACGGCTACAGCAGCAATGATTGCGAAACCTACTTCTGCCTTAATGATAGAAAACCAAACTGTAAAAGTTAAGAGAGCAATGAAAATAACTATGGGCACGAAGTAAGCAGAAACTGCATCAGCAAATCTTTGAATTGGTGCTTTTTTTGTTTGTGCTTCTTCAATTAATTTAATGATTCTTGATAATGTTGTTTCACTGCCAACTTTTGTAGCTTTAAATCTAAAACTGCCAACTTTATTAATAGTAGAACCAATAACTGGATCACCTTTCTTTTTTTCTACAGGAATACTTTCTCCTGTAACTAGAGATTCGTCAAGTGTAGAATGACCTTCTGTAATAACTCCATCAACGGGAACTTTTTCTCCTGGTTTAACAATAACGATATCTCCTTCTTGCACTTCATCAATAGGGATTTTCATCTCTTTTCTGTTTCTGATAATAGTAGCTGTTTTTGCCCCAATCTTCATTAACTTAGAAATGGCTTCAGAAGTTCTTCCTTTTGCTTTTGCTTCTAAATATTTTCCAAAGATTACTAATGTGATTAATACAGCAGATGCTTCAAAGTATTGATGTCCTGTTCCAGAGAGAACGACATAAACTGAATAAAAGTAAGCAGCACTTGTTCCCAAAGCAATTAGAGAATCCATATTGGCAGATTTGTTTTTTAAAGCCATCCAACTGCCTTGATAAAATTGCCAGCCAATATAGAATTGAATTGGCGTAGCTAAGACCCACATGACATAATCTTGAAATGCAAACAATGGTGTTTTCATAAAGAACATCCCCAAGATAAATGTGGGGATAGCAAAGATTGCTGAAAGAATAACTTTGTTTCTTAACTTCTTCAGTTCATCTTTACTTTTCTTTTCTTCATTTTTGAAATCTTTGCCTTTAGAAATGTAACCTGAATAACCTTTTTTTTTAATAGTTTGAATTAATTTTTGTTCATCAGTTATTTTTGGATTAAATTCTATTGCTGCTTTTTCTGTAGAAAAATTTACATTAGCTGATTTAACTCCTTTTTCTTTATTAAGAGCTTTATCAATTATTTTTGCACAACTAGCGCAAGTCATTCCTGAAATCTTTATATTGGTTTTTTTCATTTATTATGCCTCTTATTCTAGATGATATTTATTAATTATTTAATTCTTATGGTTAGGAATTTATCCTCCGCAACCACATCCTCCACCAGAGGCACCACAACTCCCTCCTTTAGGAACAGCAACTTCGTTTAAAGCTTGGCCTGCGGAATTACCATCCACTTCATCTTGAACAATGAAAACACCAGGGATCATCCCCATCCAACAACTCCAGGAAATAGTACCTGTTTCTGTAGGTGTAAATTCAATTATTTGTTCTCCTTGCTTAATGTCAAAGTTTAATCCTAATTTCGGAACTTGAATTGCGTTATTACAACCATTAAGTTCTTTTGCATTAATAATCCATTTTACGGGTACGCTTTTCTGAAGAACAAATTTATCTGGGCTCCAACCATAACGATTAACTTCCATTTTGATTTCTTGATAACCCCCTTTGATAATTGGAATGCCATCCGTACCAGCAACACCATCACTACCTGGATTTGCATTTGCAAAAGAACCGAAACCAGCAGTTAATGAATTATAGTCATAACCAGTACCTGTTAAAGATAAACCACGATTAATCATAATTAAACCAAGAATAATCACAATTACTCCACTAGCTTTCAGAATTTTATGGGTTGCTTTCTTACTAATAATACTCGTTAAATAACCAAAACCAAGCATGACTGGTAAAGTTCCTAAAGCAAAAATGAATAACAATTTAGCTCCTTCAAGCATACTTCCGGTTCCGGCAGCCATAATATAAATTGCTTGTAAAGGACCACAGGCAATCATCAAGCCATTAAGTAAACCAATTATTAAAGGGTTATTGGAATGTTCTTTCTTTCCTTTTCTTAAAAATTTGTTTAAGAACTGAGGCATAACCAGTTTGAATTTTCTTAAAGCCGGAATGATGTTCAACATTTTTAATCCGAAAATTACCAAAAACAAGCCAGCAAGAATTCCTGCCCAACCTCTCATGGCAGGAGTAAAAGCGATAATACTTCCTAACAATCCAAAAATGGCTCCGATTACTGTATAGGAAATTACTTTTCCAATGCCATAACTCAAATGTAATTGGCTAGGTTTTTTTCCTTCTTTAACTCCTTTAGCAGTATAAGAAACGACGAAACCACCGCACATCCCTACACAATGAAATCCAGTTAATAGGCCCACTACAAACAATAAACCATAACCCATATTTTGGCTAATTTGTGGTAATTGTATACTCCCATATAGTTGCCAAGCAAAGTACATTACCAAAACAAATCCAATCGCAGCAAAACTCCAAGCTAACCAACTGTTTTTATTTTTTTCTTTAGTTTTATCAAAAGTTTCACAAAGATAACCTTTTTCTTCTATTGCGGTTTTGATTTGCTGATAATTAGTTTTATTATCATCAAATTCTATTTGAGTAATTTCTGTTGCATAATCAATATCAACACTTTTTACTCCATCCAAATTTAATACTTGTTTAGCAATAATTTTTTCACAACTTGGACAAGTCATCCCCGTTGTTTTCAATTTCTTTTTTATTATTGTAATTTTAAATCACCTCTGATTTTTTCTAATTGTAAATTTTTGTAACTGATAATTGTAATTCCTAAAATAATTACTTGTGAAACTAAACACAAAACACATAATGCTTTGATTAAGAAAAATTCAGCATAAGTCAAGTATAAAGAAATTCCTACTGCAATTAATGAGAATATGAACATTGTTTTTGCAGAGATTATTTTATTGATCACATGTTTTTCTTTTATTTTTCTTAAAATTTTTTCTTTTGCTAAGCTAAAACTGATTAATCCTAGAAATGAGTATCCTAATAAGCCTAACAAAGCTACTGGAATATTAAAAATTTCAGCATACTGACTTTGTTTAACTGTGCTACATTGGAATGTTTCATTTAAATCACAAACACTATCGAGTTCTGAGTAATGAGTGTAAGTTAAATATCCAGAAAGAATGATTCCAAAAATAGAAAGAAAAAAAATAAATTTCAATAATTTCTGTTGTTTTACTTTATTCATTCTACTTGATAACCCTCTTTCTTTATTGCGTCTTTGATTTTTTCTTCAGTTATTTTACTTTCATCAAATTCAATTGTTGCTGTCCCTTTCTCGTTATCAACATTGCTTTTCACTCCTAAATCTTCTAAAGCATCTTCGATCAACATTTTACAACTTTTACAATGCATTCCTTTAATTTTTAGATTTATTTTCATTTTCTTATATCTCTAACTGTTTAATTCATTTTCAATAATTTGTTGGAAAGCTTGGAACGGTTGTGCCCCTACCAACTCTTTTCCATTAATGAAAAATGCCGGTGTTCCAGAAACTCCTGCTTGTTGTCCAGCAACAAAATCTTTTTGCACTTCTTGAGCCATTGCTCCTGAATCTAAACACTGATCAAATTTAGTGGTGTCCAATTTTAATTCTTTAGCATATTGCTTAAATGAATTTACTCCTTCACTAACACCTTTCTCAAACAAAAGATCGTGCATTTCAAAATATTTATCTTGTTCTCCGGCACATTCAGCGGCTTCAGCAGCTTTCTGAGCATTCTGATGAAAATTTAATGGAAAATCTCGGTAAACAAATTTAACTTTTCCTGTTTTGATATATTTCTCGTTAATTTGTGCAAAAGTTTCACTGTAAAACCTTTCACAGAACGGACATTCATAATCACTAAATTCAACAATAGTAATTGGTGCATTTTTATCTCCTTTAACAGAGTCATCATCAATTAACGCATCCATATTTACTGTTGGTGCTTTGTTATTACTCGGTTCTGCTGACGGCGTTGGAACATCTGCAACATCATTACTTTCAATATTAACGGCAGAAAGTGCAGACATTTTCACTGCTATAAAAATTAATAATAGTACTTGAATTATTACAATTACAGCGAGAAATTTTTGAAAACCGTTTAATCCCATTCCACAACAACTATCTTTTTTTGGTTCATGTTTTTTTTCATGGTTCTGTTTAGTCTTATCTTCATGATGTTTATTTTCATGATGATGTTTTTTATGTGGGTGGCGTTCATTATTTTTCTCTTCATTATTTTCTTTTTCAAAATGGGTCATTTTATTTTTCACCTCTTATGCGAATCTAAAAGCTCCAGCTGCTATTTCTGAAGTTTTTATGATTATGTTGTTATCTTTAATTTCATGCGTTAAATGGCTTGGCCAACAACCTACACCTTTATTTTTTGTTCCTAAACCTAAAACTGAAAAACTTAATCCGCACTTATCGCAAACAACATCGTTTCCTTCTTGATGATAACCCTTCTTACCACCGCAAACATCACAAGCGTCGAAAGCTGTTCTAACTTTTCCATCAATTCCTTTTACTGCAAAATAAGTTACTTTAATACCATTAGCATCATAATCAAACTTTTGCATTGTAGTTGTAATTGAATCTAAAGGTATTTTAACTAATCCTTCTTCAGTTTGTACTGTTGCCGCACCAGTTGTTTCATTGTTATCAGAACAGCCCACAATAAACAAAGCTGTCATCAAGATTAATCCCAAAACCATTATCGTTTTTTTCATTGTATTTCTATTAAGAACTGTAACAGCTTATAAAAGATGTAGTGAAACTAGTTTCAAAATGATTATTTTAGAAGAACTACATTACTCATGCCACGTCTTTTCCGTTCAATCAGAGATTTTCCTTCTAATCGATCTAAGATACGGGTAACTTTAACTTTGCTCAATTTAGTTTCATTTACTAAAGAACTTTGAAATATTGAACCATCTTCTCTGAGAATAATGTCCATGACTTTTCTTTCTTCTTCATCAAGGTTTTCTAACTTTTTATGTTTATCTTCAGCAGACAAATGTTTTTTCATTTCTTTAACAACGGTTTCATCTTTCATCAAGAAGATGATTGCTAACCCTGCTAAAACCAATAAACCCATTAAACTGTAACTAACAATTTTTTGTGTTTGTAAAGTGATTTGCATCGGACAAGCAACTCCGTGTGTACAAGTAGTATCTACAATATTTTCTAATGCGGAATTGAAAGAGAAGACAATAAAGAAAACTATTAAAGCAATTCCTAATATCAAATATCCTACTTGTTTATTTTTCATCTTATGTTTAAAACTAGGTCTGCATTATATATTTTGTGGTGTTGTGTAAATTTAACCAAAATAAAACCCTAATAATTTCATCCTATACAAAGCGAATCCTAACCAAAATATAAGTATTAAATACCACAATCCAAAGAATTTGTTTAATGGAAACCAACTTGATAACCAGTGTTCTGCTTTATCGTGCCACTTACCTTTACTCCAGACAAGAATATTATATATCAAACAATCTAAAACAAACAAGTACCATAAGATTCCTTCTCCATAAATCATAATTATAAAGAAAAATTAAAAGTATAAAAACTTAATCATTATCTACTCTTGGAGCTAAGATAAAACTTAACGCTAACCGATCAATGATTTTATACTCTAACTTCAAAGGATAATCAGTATTGAAGTTCAGATAAGCTCGATCTGCCAGTTTACTACCACTAATCATCTTTTTAAGATACTCTAAAGAAAATTTTGCTTTGAACTTATCTTCAGAATCAGTTTTGATTAGTGTGTGTTCATTAGGCTTAATTTCAATTAAAGCTTTACTTAAATCTCCTTCTGCTTTAACCAATAACTGGTTCTTATCACCTAAAAAAGTTACTGATTCTGCTACTACCGAAACATCTTCTACAGCTTCAGTAAGCATATTTGAGTTAAGTTCTACTTTTATTGGGAACGTTAATTCCGGAACTTTTTGTTCTTTTTCTTCAATATCTAATGTTGGTAATGAGAACGATCTTGTAGTATTACTTTTCAGTTCAATTCGAAGTTTATTATCTTCAGTAGTTTCTAAAGTCAAAATATCATCACTTTTTGCTCTTCTTAAAATTTGTTTAAGATTATTAAGATTGATCGCAATTTCTTCTTCCTCTTTAATCTCACATTGAGTGAAACAACTACTAAGCATTTTAAAAATTACCATCGCTACGTTAGCAGGATCCATAGCCACCATTTCCAGGCCATTATTATTAACTTTAAATTTTGCTTCTGTAACTAATTCTGAGATGATTGAGATACTATCTTTGAAATATTTAGGTTCAGCTAAGACTAATTTCATTTTTTATAAACCCCCATAAAATCTTGATGCTTAATTGGTTTATAAAATTTGTTGTGTTGAAGTGGTGGTATAGAGAAAACTTTAAAAAGAGATAACGTTCAAAAACGAAAATGGCTTACAACCCAAACAATTTAGGAGTTAATAGGAATGATCTTGTTGATTTCGATCCTTATCGGGGCAGAGGGGAAGGTAATCCTAGTACTGTTAGTAACAATACTACTACTTTGAACAGAAGGGAATTTGTTTATTTTTATTTATTACATAAACATGACCCTCATTGTGAGAAATTCAATTCTTCAAAAAAAGGAAAGGATAAAAGAGATACAGCATTTTATTATAAAAAAGATGATCTTTTAACTTTGATTGAAAAAAGTTCCACTCCACTTAGAAGAAGAGGTTTAAACCGATTAGAATTGTTAACTAATAGTAATGGGTTAATAAATCGAGAATTGTTTATTGATACAGTTGAAAGATACGGTGATGCAAGTTTTTTAATTGAATATTGTAAAACAAATAAACCTATTTCAAAATAATTCTTTTCCCATCTTCCATTAAATGAAGTTTTTTATCAGTATAACCCATTTCTTTTGCTAATTCTACAATATGTTTTCCTTTTTCATGACTTCCATGAGAAGGAATGATATGTTTAGGTTTAACTAATTCAATTAAATCACGATGATCTTCTCTAGCAGCATGGCCGGACATATGGATGTCTCTAAAAATCCGTGCCCCTTTTGCTCTTATTGCTCGTTCTAATTTATCTCTATTATCTTTGTTAAGTTTTACAGGAATCACTGAACAACTGAAAATAACTACGTCGCCATCATTAAACTTGAAAGGTAATTCTCCCTTAGCTAATCTTGATAAAACCGCTTTTGGTTCTCCTTGATGGCCGGTACAAACAATAAGATATTTTTCTTTACCCTCTTTCATTATTTTATTAAGGATTTTTTCTCTTTTATCATTATATCTAACTAATTGAATATCTTTTTGGAAATCGATAATTCCAATGGATTCCCCAGCAGAAACATATTTTGATAAGGATCTACCTAAGAAAACAATTTTTCTGTTAAGTTTTTTACCCATTTCAATGATACTTTTTAGTCTTGCTAAATGCGATGAGAAAGTAGTTACAATCATGGCTTTAC
>CAZXEM010000055.1:0-7581 GCA_964639875.1 uncultured Methanosarcinales archaeon
ATTAACAAATTCTCCAGACAAATCTTCTTTAATTAACTCTTTACCAAGTTCAGTTAATTCAATAGTTAACTTTTTTTCATCTTCAATTTTCAGAAAGTTTTTCCTTTTCTTTAATTCGTCAAAAGCTAATTTTTCTGTATCTTCAATAGAATCTAAATCTAAAGGGAAACTTTTTGCCAGAAATTTTTCTTCAAAAGTACCTTCTTTCAGAATTTTCTCTGCCTGTGATCCCTGCTTAACCATTAATTCTTCTTCTTTCTTAACATCAATCCCTAACTTTCTTTTAAGAATTCCAATACAGGCGTTTAATTCTTCTTTTTCTAACTTAGCTTTTTCAGCAATCTTACTAAGAGATTGAAATTCTTCTGTTAAAACTTCTAAAAACTTTCGTTCGGGGAATCCTTCTTTTTTATACTTTAACCCGTTAAGATCTAAATTAACAACTTTTTTTTCTTGTTTATCAATTTTAAGAACTTCTTTATTCTCTAACCATTGTAATGCTCGCATAACTTCAATCTCTTGCATTTTAGAAACTTTAACAACAGCAGAAAGTTCTTTTTCAGATTTTAAAAATGGTAAAACATGCCTTTCCAATGGATGAAGTTTAGAGATTATTGACTTAAGTTCCATAATTGAAGTTAGAGTGACTATTTATTTATAAAATCTTCTTTTAAAATAATAAGAAATAAGAAAGAAAAAATAAAATGAAAAAACTTTTACTTAGTAATCCAATGATTGTTAAACATCTGGTCCATTGCAGAAGCAAAATAAGGCGTTTTAACCCAAACCCCTAAATCATAACTTGGATGAACTTCTCGATCGTCCAACATCATAAAAACCATGTCTTTACTATCAACAGTTACAAAACGAGAATTGATTTTAGTGTTATGTTTAACTTCTGCACAACTCTTTAAAGAATCAGCAACTTTTTTATTCTCTTTTGTAATTGGAGCAGAAATTCTTACTTTTACTCCTCTCTTTTTAGCTTTTTCAAATGATGCTTTTAAACCTTCAACTTTACGCATGAAACCTTTATCAGTAGTCATAACGTTAACACTTTTCTTTGCATCTTTGATTAATAAGTCAAGATGGTTATAAAGATTATTTCTTCCTCTTAAGCATCCACTCATTTCTGAAGGATCTACTAAACTAATACCATTAGTATGTAAACTTTCTAATTCAACAAGTAATGGTGAAGCTTTAATTCCATCTAATCTTTTAATTTTATCTTGCGCATTATTATGCATGTTTTTCTTAACTCTGTCAACTACTTCACTTGGTGGAATAGCAATATACTTAATTGGTTTACCCAATTTCATAACTACAAACCCTTTCTTTTCCAAAGATTCTAAAACATCATAACTTCTAGACCGTGGAACATCAGCAATATCGGATAACTCTCCCGCTGTGGAAACACCCCTGCTCAATAAAGCAGTCCAAAGCTTAACCTCATATAAATTCAAATCAAAATACCTTCTTAATTTACTTAACAATTCTTCTTTTACAATCATTTTTTCTCAAACCCCCCTCTTTTTTCAGTAATAACCCTTTTTTGTTACTAAGTTATCAGTAAACCAAACTACTATTAAAAGGTTGTGGTTTTGCAAGATATATCTTCACCCATATTTATAGTGAAAATAAACTAAATCCTCTTTTTATGACTATAGAAATCACCATTCTAATTTATACCGCAAAATAACACCCACTCCACCGAGACCATCAAGCTTTTTTCCACTTTCATGTTTTGAAGAAATAATAAATATTTCTCCCTGAGCACTATCAACCTGTTTCATTAATTGATCAAGTTCATCATATTCTTCATCAGCCCTCTTTTGTTGAATGAAATCATCAGTGATTAACAATTTGCTAACTGCACCAGCAAAGACAGCTTTCTTAACATCATCAAAACCGTACCCAGCAAGGTTATTTTTTTTTATTTCGCTTAACAATTCTTCAACAACAATTTGTTCAGTACGTACTCGACTGTTTTCTAAAATTTTGTGCAATTCTGGACTCCGCATAACTTCATCTAAAGAACTCTTACTAACATCTGAACAAGCTGCTAAAACCATTCGTTTCTTTAAATCTGCAGAACTAATTTTTTTGTAAAGGTCATCCTTGTAAAAAGCAGGAGAAGCCAAAATAACTTTTTCTGGATTATAACGTTCAAAGTAAGATTGTAATGACGCAATAATTTCTTGATGAAAATCTTTCTTAATTGTAACTTCTTTAGCTTTTTTAGGAACGTCTCCTTTCAATCGCAAAATTATTTCATTACCAGACTTTTTTGTTAAAGCAAAAATTGCTTCTTCGCGATCAATGATACAAATAATAAAAGTATACTTTTTTTCACTTGCTTCTTTAAGTTTCTGTTTTTGATATTTTAACCATTTAACTTTTTCTAAAATTAATTGATCTCCAACATGTAAAGAAATGGAATGATAACTTCCGTGTGGAATATCTTCAGGACTTTCAGTAATTTTTCCGTTAACTTTTAAACAATCAGCATCAGTAAAATCTATTGATTCTGATTTGATTTTCAAAGTTAAAGTTTTTCTAACAACTTTAGCATTGTCTCCATCGCCAATTTTAATTTTTCGCGTAGTCTTACCTTTAAGTTGATCTTCAGGATCAATTAAGTGACTTAAATACCAAAGATCTTCAGGATCGTTGATTTTCAGTTTCACGGTACCTTTTTTAAAATCTGAACTAATAATTTCCATATTAACAATAGATATTAGAATTGCTATAAAAAAGTTTAGTTTGTTAATGTGAATTAAGCTATCTTTACATTTACTTATTTATGGATCACAATGATTTCTCTAATTAATAGCCCTTCAAACGGCATATCGAACCATCTTTCCTCAAACCAATCAATTTTATGTTTAACAACCATTCCAAAATGTGGATCTGCAAGCAAAATGTTATTTTTTTCAAAACCAACAACAACTGAATAATGGCCCGCTTGTTCCGGAGAAAACCAATCAACAATAACAGGAATTCCTTTCTTTACTAACAGTTTCAATTCTTTAATTGAAGATTTCTGTTTAACATAGCCTTCTAAACCAAACTTTTTTGCTGCTTTAACAATATCTTTTTCCCAACAACCGGCTTTTCTACTTGTTTTTGTTAACTTCGCCAAATAATTTTCAGATTTTTCTATGCCATAAACTGAGAGAACCATCTTTAAACAGGCAGGACCACAATATCCAGGTGATTGTTTAAACAACTTTAGTTTTATCATTTCATCATTAAACTAAGAATGAAAGTTATTAAATTTACTTAGTCACTAACCAGTAACAAAATAACCAAAAGATTTATATAGTATTACTATTAATTAGTAGTAAACACCTCAAACCACCTCTTTTTCCTCGGCAAACTGTGGTGGATTTCCTTGCTTTGCTTGGAAAGCTTCCTGGTTAGCTGAGGTTTTTCATAATCCTAAAAAAGCTAGAAAATGTCCTCTTCCTCAAAAAGGAGAGGAAAATTAGCTTGAAATGAGATTAATGAAAAAAAGAACCGAATAGTTTATATATATGACTCAATATTAATAATCAAGCCCGTCACGAGAGTACCTGTGGGAGTTTACGGCTAAGCCAAGCCATGAACACAGGGGTTAGTGATACGGGCTTCATAATCAATAAAAAATATAGAATATCAGAATCATTTTATCATCACCAAAATCACAAGTATAACAGAGAATAAGTAAAATAACGACAGTGAGTTTTTGGAGATTCTATATTCTATAAACAACTAAAAGAACTCGAAAAGAGTTACCAATCATGATCAATCATTCCATTACACTAAAACAACAGTATGATGAATTAAAACGTTTAAGATTAATTAGGTAACTCTTTCTAAGAAGTTCATGGAGGAAATAAAATGGCAAAAATTAGTCCCGTAGCGGCAAAATATATTGTTCATTCAACAATCAAAATTGAGGGCGTAGTTGATCGTCCTGATGTAATTGGAGCAATTTTTGGACAAACTGAAGGTTTGTTAGGAAATGATTTAGAATTAAGAGAATTACAAAGAAGTGGAAGAATAGGAAGAATTGAAGTTAATGTTAATACTAGTTCTGGTAAAACTAATGGAGAAATCATAATCCCGAGTAGTTTGGATAAAACCGAAACAGCAATTGTTGCTGCAGCACTAGAAGTAATTCAACGTATTGGCCCTTGTAACGCTAAAATTGGGGTTAATAAAATTGAAGACATTAGAATCAGTAAAAGACAATTTGTTATTGACAGAGCAAAGGAATTATTACGATACCTTACTGAAAAAACATTACCTGATTCTCAAGAATTAGCTGACGAAGTTTCACAATCTGTAAGGATGACAGAAGTAATAGAGTTTGGTAGAGAAAAACTTGCTGCTGGTCCAGGAATTTATGAGAGTGATGAAATAATTCTTGTTGAAGGTCGAGCTGACGTTTTAAACTTGTTAAAACATGGATTTAAGAATGCAATTGCAATGAATGGAACCTCATGTCCAGAATCAATTAAAGAACTAACTAAGAAAAAAACAAGTACTGTCTTTGTTGATGGTGACCGAGGCGGAAATTTAATTATCAGAGAACTATTAAGTGTTGCTGATGTTGATTTTGTTTGTAAAGCTCCTGATGGAAAGGAAGTGGAAGAAATCACTAAGAAGGAACTGCACAAAGCCTTAAGGGGAAAAATCACTGCTGAACAAGCTAAACTTGATTTAGGCATTGATGATAGTGGTGCTTTAATTAAAGAACCAGAAAGATCAGCTAGAAGCAGTTACCAAAGTAGACCAATACAAAGAAACTCACCAAATCGACAACAATCTGCGCACCCTGCAAGAAGTTACCAAAAAAGTAACGAACAGCAAAGGCCAGCAATGAATGTTAAAAAGAAATCGTTGTCTACTGAAGAGAAGAAGAAGTTTAAAGAAACTTTAGAAGATCTTTTTGGAACAAGGGGAGCATGTATCTTTGATGAAAAACTTAACATTCTTGGTAAAGTTCCATTAAGTGAGTTAACTAGCACTGTTAAAAGTTTAAAAAGTGGAGTTTATGCAGTAGTAATGGACGGAACAATTGATGTTGATTTAGTAAAAACTGCTGAAAAGTTAGAAATCATCCATTTAGTAGGTACCGGTACTAAAGTTAAAGATACTCAAAAAGTTAATGTTTTAACTGATGATAAACTTTAAAGTTTAATTCTTTTTATTTTATTTTTTTAATTTATTACTTTCTGAGTAAATATTTATAAATAACCTCATTCTCATTAAATAAATGATGGAATTACCTAAAAGATACGATCCAAAAGAAGCAGAACCTAGATTGCAGAAGTTCTGGGAAGAAAGTAAAACTTACGCATTCAACGCAGAAGATACAGAAAGAAAAATCTTCTCTATTGATACGCCACCACCAACAGTAAGTGGGAAAATGCATATGGGTCACGCTTTCGGCAATTCTCAACAAGATTTTATTGCTCGTTATAAAAGAATGCAAAACTTTAACGTTCTGCAACCTTTAGGGACAGATGATAATGGTCTGCCAACAATGCTTCTTATCCAGAAATTAAAGAAAGTTCGTGCTAATACTATGGACCGGAAAGAATTTCGAAAATTAGTATTAGAAGTTTTAGAAAAAGAACTTAAGCCTAGTTATATTGGAGATTGGAAAAAGTTAGTAATCAGTTGTGATTATAATGTTAAATTTTCTACCATTGACCCTCATGTTCAAAAAATATCTCAAAAATCTTTCCTTGATTTGTATAAAGCAGGCAGAGAATATCGAACAAAAGCACCAGCAATGCATTGTCCAAAATGTCAAACCGCAATATCTCAAGTTGAATGTGAGGATTTAGAAATCAATTCACATTTTAATGACATTACTTTCAAATCAGAAGGAAAAGATTTAACGATAGCCACTACAAGACCAGAATTACTTCCTGCCTGTGTAGCTGTTTTCTATCATCCTACTGATAAAAGATATCAACATCTTCAAGGAAAGAAAGCTCAAGTACCTCTATTTAGTTTAGAAGTACCAATTCTTGAAGATGAACGTGCAGATCCAGAAAAAGGTACAGGATTAGTAATGTGTTGTACTTTTGGTGATCAAACAGACATGGAATGGCAGAAAGCCCATAAACTACCAATTAGGGAAGCTATCAGTAAAGACGGAAAAATGACCGAACTTGCAGAAAAGTTCCAGGGCATGAAAATTGAAGAAGCAAGGAAAGAAATCATTGAAGAATTGAAAAGTAATAAGTTATTAACTAATCAAAAACCAATCACTCATTCCGTTAATGTTCACGAAAGGTGTGGAACACCGATTGAATTTATTAATTCTAAACAATGGTTCATTAAATATCTTGATTTGAAAAAAGAGATGCTAAAATGGGGCAACGAGTTTACTTGGCACCCAAAACATATGAAAAACCGTTATGATAACTGGGTTAAAGGTCTTGCCTGGGACTGGTGCATTTCTAGACAAATCCCTTACGGAATTCCTTTCCCGGTATGGTACTGTCAAGATTGTGACGAAGTGATTCTAGCAAAAGAAAAAGATCTTCCAGTTGACCCCTTAGAAGATAAAGCGCCAGTAAAAGAATGTCCAAAATGTCAATCTAAAAATATTGTTCCAGAATCAGACATAATTAATACTTGGGCAACTTCTTCATTAACCCCAACAATTGTTAAAGAGCTATTCAAAGGAAAACCGGTTTACAATTCTCTTATTAAAAATCCAATGAATTTAAGACCGCAAGGTCATGATATTATTTCTTTCTGGTTATTTAATACAGTTGTTAAAAGTAAACTTCATTTTAAGATGAAACCTTGGGATGATTGTTTCATTAATGGTTGGATGTTAGACCCGAAAGGTAAAAAGATGTCTAAATCTAAAGGTAACGTTGTTGAACCAAGAGCAATGATTGAAAAATATTCAGCAGACGCTCTTCGTTTTATGTCCGCTGGTTGTAAGTTAGGAGAAGATTTTCCATTTCAAGAGAAAGATTTGCTTACTGGCCAAAAGTTTGTTAACAAATTATGGAACGCTTCTAAATTCAGTTTAATGCACTTAGAAGATTATGAAAAAGGAAAAGTTATAGAGGTATTTGATCAATGGTTATTAAGCAAACTTCATAAAGTTATAAAAAATTCTACTGAAAGTTTTGATAATTATAGTTATAGTAAAACTAAATCCGAAGTAGAGAAATTTTTCTGGCATATCTTTTGTGATCAATACTTAGAAATTGTTAAAGATAGATTGTACAATCCTGAGGTTAGAGGAGAAAAAGCTAGGAAAAGCGGTCAAGAATCATTATTTCAAACAGTTCTTGCGGTAATCAAAATGATTGCCCCTATTATGCCCCATATTACTGAAGAAATTTACCAGTTGTACTGGGCTAAAAAAGAAAGTTGTAAAAGTGTCCATATTTCAAATTGGCCAAAGTATGATCAAAAATTAGTTAACGAAAATGCTGAACTAGCTGGAGATTTAGGGGTAGATATCATCAATGCAGTTAGAAAATATAAGTCTGAGAAACAAATGTCATTAAAAGAAGAATTGGCTGAACTTATTTTGGTAAGTAAAGATAAAGAATT
>CAZXEM010000056.1:0-7266 GCA_964639875.1 uncultured Methanosarcinales archaeon
ATGAATATTTGTATTTTGATTGTAATTACATGCATTTTATTTATAATTTACTTAACAAGTTTATTGAAAATTTGTACGTTGTTTCAAAAGTTATTGAACTGGAAGTTAAATCATTATTGAACGAAGAAATTACTTCAGCTGAATTTGTTCGACATTTCTCTGAAGAGCAAGATGTAGAAAAAGAACAGAAAAAAGCTCGTGAAACACTTGGCGTTGATAAAGACTGTTTGGACATGGAACTAATTAACAAGAATTTTAAAGAACTTGCTAAAAAGAATCATCCTGACGCAGGTGGCGATCCAGAAATGTTCAAAAAGATTAATTTGGCTCATAAAACTTTGAAACGAGAATTAAGTTAGTTCTTAAAACCCAAAAGTTAATATATTCTTTATTGTTTATTTTGTTATATGAAACATCCAAACAAAGAAGTAATGAGGGAACTTATCAGTTATACTAAGAAATTTACTAAATATGGTAATGCTGTTGGTGCTTTATTAGTAAAAAGAAATAAGGTTGTAGCGAAAGCGGTAGCGACTGTAGAAAAAGATCAAGATCCCACTTCTCATGCTGAACTTAAAGTAATTAGTAAGGCTTGTAGAAAAAATAAGAATTATCATTTGGATGACCATTATCTTTATTCTACTCTTGAACCTTGTCCAATGTGTGCAAGTGCAATTGTCTGGGCAAGAATTAAAGGGGTTGTTTACGGTGTCAAAAATAAAAATATTTTTGGGAGGCTTAATATCCATTCAGAAAAAATATTTAAAACAAGTCCTGAAGGAATAGTGGTCCATTCTAAATTTATGGAAAAAGAATGTTTTGAACTTTCTAAGGAAAGTAAAGATGAACATATGAGTGATTTTTTTAAATCTAAAAAATAAAATGGAAGAAAAAGAGTTGAAACGATTTTATAAAAAGTATATTGACCGGAATTTGTACCGGGTTGTTTCTGAAGAATATTTATCGAACATTAAAAAGAAAGGTATAGAACCAGATAAAGATCCGTATCATGACCAAATTCCGCTTATTAAGAAGTTGTTTGCTTTAATATTAAAATTAGAAAAAAAAGGGTTTATCCATCAACAAGATTGGGGTTTTAAAGTAGTCACTGCTGAATACATTGTTAAAGTTAGTAATAAAGATATTGATAACCCTTATGTGGATTTTACTCCCCGTTACAAAGAAACTTTTTTTTATAAAAAACATCGAGGTGGAGCTTTAGTAAAAACAATAAAAGAAATAACTGAAGATATTCTTGCAAGAAAACCATCTTTAACTAAAAAAGAGATGGAGTTAGTTAATGATTTACATAAATGGGCTTTATTTAAATCATCTTTTAAAAATAAAACTTTATTTTTTAAAGGCTCATCAAAATATTTTGAAACGGCACATTTTCAAATGATTCATTCTGGGAAGGATTATCTTGAATCTCCTTTTGGCAGGTATGAACATTTTAAAAAAATAATTAAGAAAAACGGGTTAGCTATTTATGAACCTTACCTTAAAGGAGAAAAATCATTCTATCTAAGAGCTGTTCTTAAAATTCCTGCTACTGAAATAATTAAGATTGTTTAGTTTTTAAAAAAGTTTATATACCTTCTTTTTTTAATATCTTTAGAGGTGATATATTATGAAAAAATTAATAACAATATTGATTGCTTTAGTGTTAGTTAGTTCTATGGTTTTTGCGCAAGGTAACGCTCCTGAAGATGCAGGCAAACCAGAAAAAGTTGATTCAGCCCCAGAAGATGCTGGGAAACCAGAAAATGTGGGTAAACCAGAAGATGTTGGGAAACCAGAATTAATTTCTGCGGGAACAGATTCTCCAAAGGGATTAGCAATGGCTTTAACTAAAGTTAAGAACGAAAACGCAAGGCAAAAATTGCAACAAAATTTAGACAAATTTCAAGAGAAGTATCAACAAAGACTTCAAAAAATGGAAGATGTTGAAGTTGAAGAAGTTGATGAGGAAACTGGCGCTACCAAAGTAAAAGCAAAAGAACCTGTTAAATATTTTGGATTTATTAAAGGCAAAGCAACAAAAAGGTTTAATATCAATGCTGAAGGAAAAATTGAAGAAAAAGCACCATGGTATGGGTTTTTGTATGCAGAAGATAATTCCGAATAATTTTTTTCTTTTTTTCTTTTTAATAATCTTTAAATAGTTGTTAGTAATCTCTCTTCTTAGAGGTGTTAATGATGATCAAGAAAACTTTACTTTTATCAATTTTATTAGTTTCATTATTATTTTTAGTTAGTTGTAATGTTGAAGAAACAAGTGGAGAGTCAGTAGAAATTGTTAATGAACAAGGTAATATTGTGGGGGAAGCAACTAGATTTTCTACAGGCGTATATAAACTTAGAACTAAACCAGTAGTTATTGAAAAAGAAAGTTATGTTGAACCATTTAATTTACAGTTATTACCCAAAAAAGTTGAGATCACTAATCTTTATTTAAAAAATCTAAATTATCCTGGGAATTTGGGCCCATTTCCAACAAAATCCCTTCAAAATTATAATGTTTTGAAACAACATGGAATTGTTGATTCTAAAAATGTTAATTTGGAAGGTTTTTATTTATTGGAAGGGCCACAAACTGAAATAACTAACCTTGTTCAAAATAATGCTAATTTAATTGAAAATGGAGCAACAACGGAAGAAACTGTAAAAAATATTATGCAATGGGAACATAATATTTTAAGTTGTTCTCAACAAGAAACACAACAATATAAAAAGAGAACAAGGACTGCGCACGAAATCATTTTATCTGAATGTGCAACTGGATGTACTGATTATACTCTTGTCTTTGCTGCTTTATCCAGGGCAAAAGGAATTCCTGCAACAATAACTGAAACTGTTCGAGAAAAATGGATTGCTGAAATGGTTTGGAATAATAAGTGGAACGGTGCTAAAGAAGGTCATTTCTTTTCTGAAGTTTTTTTTATCTGAAAAAAATGTATGGATTGTTGCTGATCCAACTGCTAATAAATTGACCGGAAGAAATGAAAAAGGTTATTATCCT
Organism: uncultured Methanosarcinales archaeon; assembly: GCA_964639875.1. Taxonomy (GTDB): domain Archaea; phylum Nanobdellota; class Nanobdellia; order Woesearchaeales; family GW2011-AR9; genus CAZQLW01. The sequence goes on from CAZXEM010000056.1 coordinate 3,023, forward strand.
TCTGGTCCTGGCGGAGATAAAAAATTCATGTTATTTGAAAGGGGATTAGATTCTTGGGATTATGGAATAGAAACTGATGCTGAATTTGGAAATGTAGTAAAAAAGAAATATTACGTTGAGCCAGGAGATCAACCTTAAAATATTTTTGTAAATCACTGTATTGGGCGTATTCCATTACCTAGCCAATAATCTTATAAAATAATAATTAATTCTACTAAGTATGGACATAACTACTTTACTAATAGTCTTTGTAATTGGCTTTTTTGCTAGATTACTTTCTAATCTTGCTGGAGGTGGAGCTGGTTTAATAGAAGCTCCATTATTGTTGATGTTAGGTGTTCCCCCAAAAATAACTGTTGCAACAAGAAAATTTTCTGCTATTGGTGGTCATGGAATTGCTGCATATCAATTTCATAAATTTAAGAAGATACACTGGAAAATCGCAATAACTCTTGCTGTCATTACTGTTGTTGCTACAATTATTGGAGCTAATATTTTAATTGCAGTTGATGAAGAGTTAGTAAAAAATCTTATTGCTATAATGATGTTAGTTGCATTACCTTTTACTTTTTTTAAGAAATCATTTGGAATGAAAAGAAAAATTGTTTCTAAGTCAAAAGAATTTTTTGGTTATGTTATCAACTTCTTTATTTTTGTAATTGATTCTTTCGTTGGTGTTGGAGGCGGTCTTCTTTCCAGTTTATCCATCATCATTTTTATGGGTTTAACTTATTTAGAAGTAAATGCAATAAGAAGAATAACTGGTTTAACATTAGCTATTGTGGCAAGCATTATTTTCACATTTTATGGATTAATAGATTGGGTTGTTGGATTATCTTTGATGGTTGGAGGAATTTTAGGTGGGTATTTAGGGGCTAACATTGCAATCAAAAAAGGCAGTGCATTAGTAAAAGTAGTATTTTCTATCGTTGTAGTAGTATCTGTAATCAAATTATTATTTTTCTAGAAAGTTGATTTATCAACAATGGCCAGTTAGTTAATTCAATATAATGATGTTATGCTTCCTGGACTTTATGCCCCTGCAAGAAACTTGTTTCGTAGAGTTTTCTTACTGTATTTGCCAATATATCAATACTGCTTTAGCAGACTAAATGTGCGTAGCACAAGGGGAGTTTAGAATTTATTTAATATATTTTTTAACCCATTCTTTAGTTTCTTTTTTAGTTGCTCTTTTTAATAAATGAACATAATCAGAAATAAGAACTTTTTCAATTTTTATTGGTTTAACGGCAACTTTAGAAACAAATTGATGTTTAATTGCTTTACTGGGATTAAATGTTTTAGCAGGAAGAGTATACAAATAAATATATTTTTGTTTTGGTAGTTTTCCGTAAATTTTTACATCCATACTATTTTTTGTAAAACTATCGATACTACCCCCTATTACATCTTTACAAGAAAATATGCCCATAACTATTGCAAAATCTTTACGGTCTGCAGCATAAACTCCAAATAATTGATTATCTGGTCTTTCATCAGAATCATCGCCCTGTGACGGGTTTATTGCTTCACCAATTATCTTCTTTGAACTACCATGATAAATCACTTTTGGTTTTTTATTCATATATTAAGAATCAGTTTAGTATTTATTAATTCTTTTATTTTGAAAATCTCACCTTCTTTTAAAACGATGTTTAGGTTTAAAGTTCTTAGAAAACGATTTCTTACCTTTTGATCTAAATGATCCTCTCTGTTTTGGTGGAGGTTTAGCTGCTGCACCTACTGCGTTTTTTGCAGTCTCTGAATGAAATGAGTGCTTCATAACTTCAATCTTTTGTTTTATTAATCTTTCAATACTGTGAAGATAACTTCTTTCTTCAGCTGCACAAAATGAAAATGCTGTTCCTTTAGCTCCTGCTCTTGCAGTTCTACCAATCCGATGAACATAACTTTCTGGTTCATTTGGCAGTTCAAAGTTTATTACATGAGAAATTTCCGGAATATCTATTCCTCGGGCAGCAATATCTGTTGCTACTAACACTTTAATCTTACCTGTTTTGAAATCTTTAATTGCTTTTGTTCTTGCATTTTGTGATTTGTTTCCATGAATTGCATCAGCAGAGATATGGTTCTTATTAAGAAAAACAGCTACTTTGTTTGCTCGATGTTTTGTTCTCGTAAAAATTAGAATACTTGTCAGATGTTCACGTTTCAAAAGTTTAAGTAATAACTTCTCTTTAGCTTTTTGGTCAACAAAAAAGACTTCTTGTTTAATCAATTCTACAGTAGTTGCTTGAGGCGTAACTTCAACGTGGATCGGATTGTCCAATAAAGTTTTTGCCAACTTGTTAATCTGTGGTGACATTGTTGCTGAAAAGAATAATGATTGTCTTTTCTGAGGCAATTTTGAAATTATTTTTTTAATATCATTAATGAACCCCATGTCTAACATTCTATCTGCTTCATCAAGGACAAAGAATTCTACATCTTTAAGAGTTAATTTTCTTTGATCTAATAAATCTAATAATCTTCCCGGCGTTGCGACAAGTATGTCTACTCCTTTAGATAACGCCTGAACCTGTTTTCCTTGTTTAACACCACCAAAGATAACAGTATGTTTAAATTTTAAAAACTTTCCATATTGAGAAAAACTGTCTCCAATTTGTGCTGCCAGTTCTCGTGTAGGGGCAACCACTAAAGTTTTGATAGTTCTGGGATATTTATCAACCATCCGATGTAATATCGGTAATGTAAATGCTGCAGTTTTACCTGTTCCCGTTTGTGCAATACCTATTAGGTCTTTACCTTTTAATAATCCAGGAATTGCTTCTAACTGAATCGGGGTAGGGATAGTGTACCCTAATTTAGTTAATGCTCTTTCTAACTGTGGGTTCAGATTAAGATCTTTAAATGAAATATCCATATACTTCAAAATATGCTTCTCAGTTATAAAAGTAGGGGGTAAATTATTCAAGTTCTTCAATGAACCTTCTTATCCCTATAAGTGTTGGAAAACTTTTGACTTCTCTTTTGTTCGTTTCTGTTTTGAAATCTCTAGTCATTCTAAAAACTTGATCTTGAACAAATTTTATTGTAATATGGGGTGGATAATCTTTACAAAGGTCAATAAATCTAAGAAGGTGTTTTTTGATAGATTGGTTTGTTTGTTGTTTGCCGGTAAATACCCAAGGGGCATACTTAGCTTCCCTGCCAATCATTACCCCATCACAATTACTTTGTTTCATCAGTTCTATTCCTTCTTCTTTACTTTTCAGATCACCATTTGCAATCACGGGAATACTTACTGCCCCTTTGACTTGTTTCATAATAACTCTATTTGCTTTTCCTTTATATTTTTGTTCTGCAGTACGTCCATGAACAGCAATAAGTGATGCACCGTTTTCTTCTAAAGATTTTGCTATTTTTACAGCATTAATACTTTGAGCATCCCAACCAATCCTTATCTTTACAGTAATTGGTTTTTTTGAAGTGTCAACCATTGCCCTAATTATTTTTCCAAGTTTTTCAGAATCTTTCAATAATGCTGCACCACAATCACGTTCAAGATATTTCTTTTCAATACAACCGCAGTTAAGATCTATTGCATCACAGAAATCTTCTACCAGCCTTATGCTTTTTTTTATCTTATCAAGATCCCTTCCTATCAATTGAACAATAATCGGACGTTCATTTTCTTGGATTGCAAGATATTTTTTTACTTCCTCTTTCGTCATCTTTGCAATGACATTTACATCGTACATATGAGTATAAATAATATCAGCACCAAGCTCTTTACAAAATAATCTAAAAGCTGGAAAATTAAGTTCATCCATGGGTGCAAGGACAAAAGAATCTTTTACAGGGAAGTTTAATTGAGTCATATTTATTTGGAGGCTGGTTTAGTTTAAAAACTTTTTTCTAATTGTGTAAATTCTGCGTAGCAGACTAAATGTCCGAAGGGCTAGGGGAGTTCTACGTAAAATAATAGTAAATTTTATATTATCTTGATTATATTAATTTATCTGGAACTATGAAAAAAATAACTGCGCTCACTAGGGATGATTTTAGAAGATGGTTAGTAAGTAATCATGATAAAGAAGATAAGGTTTCTGTTATAGTATATAAAAAACATACTGGAAAATCATCTCCTTCGCATAGAGAGTTGATGGAAGAAGCGATTTGTTTTGGTTGGATTGATACTACAATTAAAAAATTAGATGAAAACAGATATATCAGAACATTTTCTAGAAGGAATAAAAATAGTAAATGGAGTGATAACACTC
>CAZXEM010000057.1:0-7229 GCA_964639875.1 uncultured Methanosarcinales archaeon
CTAATTGTCCTTCAGTTGCTAAATTTAAAACGTAACGGGCATCTTCTTTTGCCCACCCTTCTAAAGTATTTTTTTCACGATTATTTTTATCAGATTTCCCTTCATTTTGTTTCTCAGTTGCAATTCTTGCAAGTTCTGGATTTGTTTCAAATTGATGTTGTGTTAATTTTGGTAATAATTGATGATAAAAATTATTTTGTTCTTTTGTTAGTTCTGTAAACAGATTTTTCTCTTCTGAAGTAAATTCAGTCGGCATTACAAAATCTCCATCAAGAGTTATGTAACGTTGCGATTTTTCAGTAAATGAACATAAACGATGAGCTTCTAAAGCTTCAATCGCTAATCTTGAAATTCCAATAATGTCGTAATTAAGTGCGGCATGTTCAGCTACAGAATGGTGACTCATTTGGAAAACAATGTTTTTGTTAGATTTTCTAGCAGACTTAATTTTATCTCGTGATTCTGCTCTTAATTCGTCAACTGACCGAGGGTCTCTACTAATTCGAGCGTAAGCAGCAGAAATAACTTCAGGAGTAACATTATCAGAACCATCATGGGTTCCATTTTTTAATTGCTTTAAAACTTCAGTATCAACATTGTAACCAGATAAAATAATTTTCATTTTTCACACCTCGTTTTTATTAATTATAATTTAATCTTTATTTAAATACATTTACCTCTTCCTATATAACAATCAAAGTATCTTCTTCCTAGAACAATAATAGTTTTAAAGAACCCTATTCTTAAATAACAACATGATAATAGGTGTTACTGGTAATTACGCTTCTGGAAAGGATGAAGTTGCAAAAATATTACAAAAGATGAACTTTTTTCATATTTCTTTTTCTGATATTTTAAGAGAAGAGTTAAAAAAAAATAAGAAAAAAATTACTCGTGACAATTTGATTGAAATTGGTAATAAGTTAAGAACACAATTCGGACCAAAAATTCTTGCTCGGTTAGCATTAGAAAAAGTTGAATATGGAGAAAATAATGTTTTCACTTCTATCAGAAATCCTGGTGAAGTTGAACTCTTACAAACAAGACCAGATTTTGTGATGGTTAACGTTACTGCACCTGATAAAGTCAGGTTACAAAGGATTATTAAAAGAAATAGGGAAAGTGACCCGAAAACAATTAAAGAACTGAGAAAAAAAGAAAATTTAGAAAATAGCCATGATCCTAATTCTCAACAATTACAAAAAGTTGCTAAAATGGCAAAAATTAATCTTAGTAATGATTCTACTGTTGAAAAACTTGAACTAAAAGTTCGAAAGTTGGTTGAAGATTGGATCTTTAAATTACAAGAACCGAAAATGTCCTGGGACAATTACTTTATGAACATTGCTGATTCTGTGAAAATGCGGACAAGTTGTATGTCGCCACGTAAAGGTGCGGTAATAGTTAGAAATAAACAAATTATTTCTGGCGGTTATAATGGTACGGCTAAAGGAACAAGACATTGTAACAAAGATGGATGTGAAAGGTGTAAGTTAAGACATTTAGGTAAATTAAAGTCAGGAGATTATTCAGTAATTTGTACTTGTGCTCACGCTGAAGAAAACGCTATTGTTCAAGCTGCTTACAATGGTGTTTCTACCAAAGATGCATCTATGTACACAACATTTACTCCTTGTAACGTTTGTGCAAGGATGATCATTAACGCGGGGATAAAAGAGGTAATTGCCAAAGTAGCTTATCCAGACGACGTTGGCACTAAGTTGTTAAAAGAAGCTGGTGTCAAGCTAAGGGTATTGGATTGATTTTTTTATCTTTCCAAAACTAGTTCAATTACATCTTCGTCTTCTAAAGTATGATTAAACCCAACTTGTTGATTAGCAAACTTACTGCTTTTACCGGTAACTCTAGCAAACTTAAATTTCTTAACCAAACTTGTATGTACTTTCTCAACAAAATCTTTTACCGTAGCACATTTTTCTAAAACCAAAGGCAATTCGGTATTTTTTGGATATACTCTTATCAAGTTTGAGGTTTTCCAAATCTCTGATTTAAGTTTATTCAAGCCAAAATTGTTAATTACTGAAATTCCCAAAACTTTATTGTCAGGAAAATATTCTTTCAGTTTTAACAAGTTCTTTTCAGCATTGAAAGTATCTACTTTGTTACCAACAACTAACAGTTTTTGATTAATCCTAGCTTTAACTAGCTCGTCCTGAATTTTTAGTACTTCAGAGATGTCTTTACTTAAATCGTGCATTAAGATAATTCCGTCAGCTTGTTTAACAATTCCAATTAAACGTTTACCACCACCAATATCGTCAACCGCCCCCGGTAAAAGTCCAGGAAGATCTACTATTTGAATTTCTGCACTGTTTATGTTAACAATTGCTGGTAATGGTTTCAAAGTTGTAAATTCGTAACTGGCAATTTTTGTTTGCATCCCGGAAAGTTTGTTTATCAATGAACTTTTTCCTACGCTTGGACAACCAACAAGGACGAACTGTTTAACGCCTTGTTTTTTTACTCCTAGCCAATCTTGATGTTTAACATTCGCTACTGTTTTAGTTTTTTTAACTTCATCAGTTAACCATTGTTTAATTTTTCCGTAGTGTCCAGTATTAAAACCTGGTAACTCTTCCCTGATAAGTTCAATTTCGTTAAGTTTTGCTTTTCCTTCTTTACCTTTTATTCGTTTCTTGATCAGTTGCATTTGAACAATGTGTGGCAGTGCCATATTGATCACCTTTAACAGTATATTTTCTAGAATGTCGTTTTTTATTGCTAATTATAGCTCTTAAAAATTTTAAATTAAAACATACGACATAGCTCTGTGTCTAAGAATTAGTTTTTCATGCAGCTGAATTACTTTTAAGAACACTCCACAATCTAGTTAAAAGAATCTCTCCGTTAACTTCGTTCTGATTGCTGGCTTTCATTATATACTTTAAAACAGATGTTCAGATATAAATATTTCTGTTTTTTTATATGAATTAAGCTACTTAAGTTAGTGGGGCTAGAGTGAGCTTTCTACTACGCCTCGGTCATTATGGCTTCGCCACATAAAAACTAACAGCGATTAGTTTTTAGTGCTGAAATTTGATAGTTTTCAAATTTCATGCATCCTCGGCTTACATTAAGCTTCTGTTAATAGTCAATCACAAAAGGGCGCCACTAACTTAATATGTTTTTTTTGTTAGTAACGATAACTTTAAGTAAAGAAACACTATTTCATAATATATTAAAGAGGCCAATAGATGTTAGAAATTATATTTACAATTTTAATGATTCTGGTAAGTTTATTTGTTTTAGTTAAAGGTGCAGATTATTTGGTTGATGGTTCTTCAGACCTTGCCAGATTATTAAAAATTTCACCAATCCTTGTTGGATTAACAATAGTAGCTTTCGGGACTTCTCTGCCCGAATTTATTGTAAGTTTATTTTCAGTTTTTGCGGGAAAAGCAGACATTTCTATCGGAAACATTGTTGGAAGTAACATTGCTAACATTGCTTTAGTTATTGGAGTTTGTGCAATAATTACTCAATTAAAAGTAAAATCTAAAACGTTAATTCATGAATATCCGTTCATGATTATTTCAAGTTTCTTATTATTGATTCTAGCAAGTGATTTGTTTATTTTCGGAAAGAATGAATTTATGTTAAGCAGAATTGATGGAATGATTTTTCTAACAATTTTTGTATTCTTCATGTATTATGTTTTTCGTTCAATGAAGAACTCAAGGAAAGATGTTAAGAAAGAGTTTAGAGAAGAGTTTCAACATAAAAATTCTGTTTGGAAAAACACTTTAATGATTGTTGGTGGGATTGTAGCTTTAGTTGTTGGAGGTAAATTATTTATCATGTTCGCCAGTCAATTGTCTGAAATTGCAGGGTTAAGCGATTCTTTTATTGGTTTATTAATTGCTGCCTTAGGAACATCATTACCGGAATTAGCAACATCAGGAGTTGCTGCTTGGAAAAAGCAAGGTGATATTGCTATTGGAAATATTGTTGGCAGTAACATTTTCAATGTATTGTTTGTCCTGGGATCAATCAGTTTAATCAAGCCCATTACAGTTAATCCAGTTATATTGCAAATTGATGCGATGATAATGTTATTTGTTACTGGATTGTTTTTAGTATTTTCAACTTACGGTAAAAAAATTACCCGAAAAGAAGGTATTATTTTGCTTGCAATATATCTTCTTTACATTGCCTCTTTAATTTGGCGAGGATAAATTCAATAGTGAATTTTAACTACGCTTCTTTTTCCAATAGATAACAAAAAATGAGGTTTTTTGGAATGTCTTGGAAAATCTTACGTTTTCCAATAGATTTAAGTAAAATAGGATTATTTTCAATTAATAAAAGAGTGATTTCATGAAATATAAAAATTTTACTTTAGACCAATTTCAGGAAGATGCAATTAAAGCTATCCAAAATAATGATTCAGTAGTTGTTTCTGCTCCTACAGGTAGTGGGAAAACTTTAATTGCTGAATATATCATTGATGCAAATAAAGATAATAAAAAACAAATAATTTATACTGCTCCAATTAAAGCGTTATCAAACCAAAAATATCGTGATTTCTCAAAAGAGTACGGTGAAGATAAAGTTGGTTTGATGACTGGAGATATTGTTATTAATCCTGGCGCAAAAATTCTAATCATGACCACTGAAATTTATCGGAACATGGTTATTGGTGACGATCCGGAAGTTAAAGATATTGCTTACGTAATTTTTGACGAGATTCATTATATTAACGATATTGAAAGAGGTTATGTTTGGGAAGAGTCTATCATTTACAGTAACGAAAGGGTACGATTTTTATGTTTATCAGCAACAATCCCTAACGCGGAAGAGTTTAGTCATTGGATTGAAGCTATTAAACATCATACTGTTAAAACGGTAGTGGCAACACATCGAAACGTTCCGTTGAAACAATTTTTTTATGATACTGAATTGGGTCTTACAACTTTAAATAAAATTAGGGACGCTAAAGACGTTCCACATTATCGGCAATTTGTAAGAAAGAAAGGTAAACGAAAAAAGCCTCGGATGCCAGCTCCTAGTCATGTTGAACTTGTTAAACAACTTGGTGAAGATAAAATGCCCTGTTTGTTTTTTCATTTCTCTCGCCATGCTTGTCAGAAAAATGCTCAAGAACTAGCTAAACAAACTTTATTTAACCGTAACAATAAAATTGTTGAATTTGTTAATGAAAAGTTAAGGGATGCTCCAAGTGAAATTAACCGTTTAACATCAACAAGAATATTAAAAGAAACATTACCGCAAGGAATAGCATACCATCATGCTGGCTTGTTACCAATTTTGAAAGAAATTGTTGAAGAATTATTTAATAAAGGTTGGTTAAAAGTCCTTTACGTAACAGAAACGTTCGCTGTTGGGATTAACATGCCTGCAAAAACTGTCTGTTTTGATGCGTTAAGAAAATATGATGGAATCTCTTTTAGAAATTTGAACACTAAAGAATTTTTTCAAATTGCTGGTCGGGCAGGAAGAAGAGGAATAGATGAAGTTGGTTACGTTATTGTGATGATTTATCGACCGAAGTTTAAATATAATGAAATTAAAGCAATTACTACTAAAGATGTTGAACCAATTCATTCTCAGTTTAAATTGTCCGTAAATACGGTATTAAATTTGATTGGCAGACATTCTGCAGAAGAAATTGAACGTATTTTACGGTTAAGTTTTTTTTCTTATCAAAAGTTTGGTGAGGAGTATGCAACAATTCCTACCAAAAAATTATTGGCAAGGTATAATAGTATTGTTAGAAAATTAAACAAGTACGATTTTATTGTTAATAATAAACTTACTGAGAAGGGTAAATTTTCTGCCAGGATTTATGCTGACGAAATCACAATGGGCCAAATTTTTGCTACTGATTTTGTAAACGGTTTGGATGAGTACCAGATTTTGTTAACTATCGCCGCTTTAGTTTATGAACACCGTGAAATGAACGTTTTCAAGGTAACTTATTTAGATGCGAAATATAACAAATTGAAAAACATCCTTTCTAAGAATGAATATTTGTCCCGGGAAAAGAAATTTTTAAATTTAAAATGGGTCACCACTTTAGTTAGTCCTGTCTATAATGGAAAAACTTTTTTCGATGTACTGGATTTAACAAATTTGTTAGAGGGTGATATTATCAGATTTTATGCTCAAATACTTGACAGGATTGGCCAGATTAAAAAAGCTGCTACCAATTCTGAATTGATTACTCATTTAGAAAATTGTCAAGGATTGATTGAGAAAGTTCTGGAAGGTATCTGGTTAGTTTAGAATTAGATTTTTATTCTTTTAGCATAAAATGCTCTTACGGTTAGTGGAGATTTTTTACTTTTGAATTCAAAGTGTTTTTCAATCTTAAATTTGCTACCTAATAATTTTTTAACATCTTCATATGAAAAGAATGTGGTATAATGTTTTTTACTATTAATAATCCAGTTTCTTTTTTTTGGATGTTTTGAAAATTTTTGATTAGCTTTACTATGACTAATTCCATGAATATAAAAATACCCTCCTACTTTTAAATTTTTAAGAAGATTCCTCTTGTATTTGTTCCAAAAAGATCTTCTAATATGATGTAAACATCCACAATCAATAACAACATCAAACTTTTCTTTTGATTTATAATTTAATGCACTAGAAACTTTAAACTTTGGATTTACTTTTTCAGCTTTTGCATTTTTCTTACAAATGTTTATTGCAGCTTTTGCAAAATCAATCCCTGTTGAATTAAAACCTTTCTTTTGAAAAAATATTGTATTTTTACCATTACCACATCCAATGTCAAGCAAAGAACCGGAAACGTTTTTTGATTTTAAAAATTTGTAAAAGTCTTTAATTGATTTATTAACCTCATCGGTTTTGTATGATTGATGTTTTTCTTTGCTCCAACTTTTTTCCATATATTTTTTTTCAAGAGAATCATTATTCATATGAATAATTAAAATTCTTCGATATATAATACTTTTGTCAAAAGCTTGATTTGATTAGTAATATATAAAAAATTTCTGAAATTTTTAGAATATTGCGAAGAATACTTTTTCTCCACAATATTTATAAATCAATTACTTGTATTCTATGTATATTGCCCCTGTGGCTCAGCGGTAGAGCGTTGCATTGGTACGATTAATTTCCGAAGATGCAGAGATCCCGAGACTCATAAATTGAGCGGAAATTCAAATCTCGGCAGGGGCTTTTAACATCTAGTTTAGAGCGCTACACGATGGGGCTCTGCA
>CAZXEM010000058.1:0-7056 GCA_964639875.1 uncultured Methanosarcinales archaeon
TTAGCAAAATATCTTATTAAAGAGTATAATTTGGATGATTCCCTTGATGCCGTGATTAGTTCTATTAGAAGGTTTGATTTAGATAATTTATCGGTTTTAGGTTCAAAAGATGCTGGAAAAGCGTTTAAAAAAGTTTCAATCTTTACTAAAGATAATGTTGCTAAGATTGTTCTTAAAGATAAAGCGTTCAAAGAAGTGTGTGAAGACTTTTTAGGTAAAAAAACATTGAAAGAAAATTTTAGAATTGTTAAAGGTAAAGAAATTTTAACTTTAATTGTTAACAAGAAAGATTTAAAGAATAAATCGTCTTTGTTTAAACAGGCAGATGTCTTAGAAGTTCATGATAATCTTTCAGAAATAAGGTTACATTTCCCTGATGATATAACGATGGTTAAAGGCGTTTTATCACGGTTAACTTCAGAATTATCAACCCGGGACATTAATATAATGGAAATTATTATTAGTATGCCAGACATTCTAATTTATGTTAAAGAGATAAATTTGGTTGAAGCACATCAAGCTTTAAGACAGATTAAAAATAGTTAACTTAGCTATATTTTATTAATTATTTCATAACTATTAAAAACTAGGCTTAATCTGATGATAACATGAATATTTCACTGTTAGATAAGTTACCAATATCTCAGAAAGTTAAAATTGCTATTCCTTATAGTAATGCGATGGAAGCAGCTAATGCTGTGGTGATTAATTATATTGATACTGGACATGGTAGGACTCTTCTTAATCTTGATAACGGGTCTCTTCTTGATTCTAAACAAAGTTTAGAAGACTTGGTAACGTTTGTTCAAGTTGCTTCTGAAGAGGGTGTTAAAGTGTTTAATGAATACTTTCAGAATCATGATATTAGTAAAGAGTTGTTAAAAGAAAAAATAAATGAGTTTGTAGAAGATTCTGATTTAAAAGGAACATTTAATTTAATTCAAATGAAATATTATGGGGGGGATTTATTATTTCATTATGGTCGTTCTTTAGAAGAAAATCAAACTACAGATCAGAAAGAAGAAATTATTAATCATGCTACGGATGATCTTTCAGTTAAGTTTGGTATCCCCGAAAAAAGAAGAGATTCATTACGAGAATATTTTCATATCTGGATGTATCATCCTCATTTGGTTTCTAAAATTTAATGTTATTGATAACCATTAACTTAATAAATTCTTATTACTCCTGAAATATTAATGGATGAAATTCAACGTTTAGCAATAGAAACTATTAACAATAAGAAGCAGGTAATAATATTTACTCCTTCCAGGGCAAGTGCAGAAAAAACTGCTGAAGACATTTCTAAATTAACCAATTTTCAACATCCAGAAATGGAAAATGAAGTTCTTAAAGCGGCTTCTTCCCCAACAAAACAATGTCGTAGATTATCTCATTGTATCAAAAAAGGGATTGCTTTCCATCATGCCGGTTTAGTTCAGAAGCAGAAAGATTTGATTGAGGACGAGTTTAGAAGTGGGAAAGTAAAAGTAATTTGTTGTACACCAACACTTGCGGCAGGGATGTCACTTCCAGCTTTTCGAGTAATCATTAAATCGTTAAAACGTTATTCTGGAAGGTGGGGCATGGATTGGATTCCCGTTTTAGAATATATGCAAATGGCTGGCAGAGCAGGAAGGCCAGAATACGAATCTTTTGGAGAAGCAATAGTTGTTGCTAAAACTGAAAAAGAGAAAGAAGAGATCCATGAAAGGTACGTTTTAGGAGAACCAGAAGATATTTATTCAAAGTTAGCAGTTGAACCGGTTTTGAGAACATACTTATTATCATTAATTGCTTCCGGGATAATTAGGGATGAAAAAGCAATGAAAGATTTTTTTAGTAAAACTTTTTGGGCATCACAGTTTAGAGATTTTGCAAAATTAGAATTGATCATGGAAAAAATGTTATCTATTTTAGATAAATGGGGTTTCGTAAATATTTCTGGAGCAAAAAGGATTAATGAAGATTTCATTACCGCTAGTGATATTAACAAAGAAGGGCAGGAAATAAAAAAACTTCAAGCAACATTAATCGGGAAAAGGATTTCTGAACTTTACCTTGACCCTTTAACTGCTAGACATTTACTGGATTGTTTAGTTCAGTATGATGAAACTAAAAATGCATTTTCATTATTACAAATGATTTCAAACACTTTAGAAATGCGGCCTTTATTAAGAATAAAAAGTAAAGAAGAAGATTATGTTCAAGAACAATTAGTAAAAAATTATGATTCTTTATTAGAAAAAGAACCTAGTACTTTTGATTTAGAATATCCCGATTTTATGAATTCGATAAAAACTGCACTTTTTTTTGAAGCTTGGACTGACGAAAAAGATGAAGATTTTTTATTAGAAAAATACAATATCCGTCCTGGAGAAATTAGGGTCAAGATAGAAATTGCTGATTGGTTATTGTACGCTTGTACAGAATTAGCAAAAATTTCTGGGTTCAGTAGGGAATTAATTAAAGAATTAAATAAATTAAGAGTTCGTGTTAAAAACGGGGTTAAAGAAGACCTTTTAATTTTCTTAAAATTGAAAGGTGTGGGCAGAGTTAGAGCAAGGAAACTGGTTTTAAACGGAATGAAAGATTTAGGTGATTTAAAGAAAACAGATTTAACTTCCCTTGCTCAGATTTTGGGCAGTAAACTTGCGGTTGATGTTTACAAACAGTTAGGGTTAGAAGTTAAAGAAATTCCGAAAGGAACACGGAAAGGACAATTAGCCCTGCAAAAGTTTCAATAAGTTATCTTCTAATCTTGGTTTTAATTGGTGATAAAAGTAATCAAAAGTAAATTCTTTACCTTTAGTTTTGATTTCTTGTGGTAATTGCTCTTCCATGATTTTACCGTATGTAAAAAATAAATTTTTATTTTTGTCGTTTACTCTTAATGAAGATATACTCTCATAATAATTATTAATCATTGTTTCAGCAAATTGTTCTTGCACTGTTTCTGAATCTAGTAGATCTAAATTAAGATAATAAGACTCAATAAGTATCTCTTGAGCAGTTAAATCATAGCTTTGTCGATTAATTTTATCAAAAGTACTAGTTATTCTATCGTTAATATTCATTTTTATTAAAAATCGTATGGTCAGTTATAAACTTTTTTGGTTATTTTGTTAATAGGTGTTGGACTTTATTTTCATTAAAATTGTTAAAGTTTTCATAAAGACTTTTCAAATATTTTCTAGTTTCGTTTAATAATGGATTATTCTCTTTAATCTGGTTAAATAAAGTTTTATCATGTCTTTGATTTGGATTTCCTAATTTTATTAAATGTTGATAAGTAGTTGCATAAGTTAGGTTAACCAATGTTCGAGCAATATTATTCTTCATATTCTGAGTAAACTTGTTTTGTCTACTTTTTTCTATTTGATAAACTTGAAAACATTTTATTGCTAATTCTTTAGCTTTTCGATGTTGTTGATGCAGCATTCTAATGTAATCTTCTTTTTCTGGGATACTTCTGGCGAAACTTAATAATTCTTCTTTTCTTTCTTCTCCTTTTAAGAAAAACCCGTCAAATAAGGGGGTAGTATATTGAATGTCACTTAAGTTCAATTGGTTAACTAATTTTTCTTTATTTACAAAAGAAACATCTAAATAATTTGGGACTATAATTTGTTTGAACATTTCTTCTTTTTCTTTTGGGACAACTAATAAGAGATCTAAATCTGAAAAAGGTTTATTTGATCCATATTTGATGATGATTTCTGCTAATTCTAGTTTGTCTTTGAATGTTTCTTTTAGTAGTTGCTGTAACTGTTTTGGCTGATGACTTCTTTTTATTTTTGCAGCATAAAGTGCAGTTAGTGGTCCAGTTTGTGTTTCAATATTTAGAAATTGTTGGTACACTTTGTATGTTCTTATATCTGTTTTCCCCCCAATTTTGACATTATTTATGTCCATCTTTTTTGTGAGGTATTTAGTTAACCATTCAGCAAAAGCTTCAGCATAAGGTTCTAATTGGTTCTTATAATTAATAATTTGTTGAGATAATTGGAGATGACTATTTGCTAAAGGAAAATGGGGGTTATAATTAACTGTTAGAATATTTTCTTCTTCATTAATTTTTGGTTGAATATTATCATAGTCAATTACAAATTTGATTATTGCTTCTGAATCCAGTTTATGATATTGTTTGCCAATGATTAATTTTTCCAGTTCCGATAAATCTGTCTCAAGTTTCCTTAGCTTTAAACCATCTTGAGAATGTTCAAAATAAGTTCTATGGGCAAGATGTTCATGGATTAATGTGTGAAGAACATTTTCATCATCTTTAAGACGAGCAGTCATTGAATTTGGAACGAAGAAGCCGTCCTTTTCTTTAATATTTATTTTCTCTTCTAATTCTTGCCAATCTTGTAATGAATATATTTTTAGAGAATTTGTTTCTAGAGTTAAATCAAACTCTTCCTGAATTATTTGTTTTGCAGTGTTTACCGTTTCTTTTACTTGTTCTTTCATTTATGGAGAACATCTAATCTAAGTCTTTTTTGAGTGGGATAATTATGTTTGATTTTTTTATCTAAAATAATTGGTTTTATCTAAATAAAAATTCTTTGAATCATCTTGTTTTAAATTATAAATAAATGGACCAATTGATTTATGTTTATGTCGAGTTGGTTCAAGCAATTGGTTTTTACTCATTAATGTAATTCTGGTGGGGGTTAATTTCAACGCTTGATTTAAAAAATTTATCCGTGGATTTTCTAAATTCATCCCTTCTTTATTAATTACTTCTGTAATTACTTCCATTTCAATATAATGAAATAAACCGCTCCAAGGGTTATTATAACTACTAAAAATTTTAATTATGATTATTTCTGCTGTTTTAATAGTGTCAATATCAAATTCATTCAATTCATATTCTAATGAACTCTTCATTATTGGGACAAAAAAGACAAAATCATTATGGTCAAATTTTAATTTTAACATTTCTAATTTATTATCTTTGAATAACCCCATGATTAAATAATGTTCATAATTAAGGATCTCTTTTATCCTTTCAATAATTTTTTTTGTAATTGTCATTTTTTATTTTGGTTTGTCCATTCCGTTTAATATCCTATTTAACGCATAATTAATATGAAAAACATTTTTAGCACGATTATAAGAATCTTGATCTAATTTAAATAAACTTCCATCATTAGTTAAGTTAGGGTTATTGGGTAATCCTGCATGACTAAATTCTTCAAGTTCTTTATCAGTCATTGTTAGCGGATCAGTAGGGTATTCTCTTCCATAATCAAGATTAAATGTAGACGCACACATTCTTAAATTATTTTTCAATTCTTGAAAATTGTACCACATTTTATTTCTTGTTGGTTGTTTGTAACATCCGCCTCCAAATCCACCTTTGGTGTATGATTGAAGATTATCAATTTCCGATTTGATTTTATTTTCATATTTTTCCGCCAAATCATGGTGACCATTTACTTCTAGTCTTACTATGCTCCCTGCAATTCTAGTAAAATTTACAAATTCAGATATCTTAGAAGATTGCCCTTTTTTGAATGAGGTATAATTTTCAGCACTCTCCCTTAAATAAGTTAACTCTTCATTTATTTCTCTTTCAAAAATTTTTTCATGTTCTCGTATTGATTTTTCATATTGTTTAGCTAATTCTGTGCCTTTTATAGAATCATGATATTCCAAATATTTTTTCCCATACATATCACTCATTAACTCATTAGTTGCATATGTGCCAGAATTAAATCTATTTGTAAACCGATCTAATCCGAATTTCGACAAATTATCTACTGGTAATAAAATTTCAATTTGTTCTTCAGTGAATCCTTTTTGGATCATTTCTTCTTTTAAATCATCAAATATCCTACCATGATTTGCTGATACCACTTCCTCTTGAATTTGTTCAAAATCATTTAACGCATATTTATGACCCAATTCATGTCCCAACAAAAATATTAATTCACTTTTTAATTTATCCGGTGAATATTCGTGTTGTCTTTCATCAAGAGTATTGTTGTGATTAAAGAGATGTTCTCTTTCATCAATTAGTAGGTTTGAACCTACTTTTGTAATTGAAGTTAATATTTCTCTTTCTGAATATTCTTTTGCAGGGTCATTTTCAAGTCTCCCGAAAGCCATTGTTTTTAGGCCTACTTCTTTAAATAAATCTAAAACATCTTCAAATTGAAAATGTCCGACCTTAGATCCAAATAAACCATCATAATCAGAAATCCCATTAAGTACTTGTCCCATTCTAACTATTTCCTCATCTGAATAATCTAAAATTGGTTTTGATAAAAACCCTTGTTTAATCACATTTGGTGATCTTTGACTATCTCCAATTAATGATTTATCAATAAACATATCATTGTCTCTTTCTAAACCCGAAAATGGAATAATCTTTAATCCATAAGTTTCTTCTACATGATTAAGATATTCTAATTTAGATTTTATTTCTTCTGGATTAATTTTTTGATCAATTGGCAATTGTTGATTGAACTTTTCTAAAGAAAATTCATTAAGTCGATTAAGTTTGTCGATTACTTGTTGATCTTCAAGAAGAAAATCATAATGCGAGGAAGGTAATAAAAAAGATGGTTCTCCTGTTGGGTCCCCCATTGATGATAAGTTATGTCTTAAATTTACTTCACCAAAATTTAAATGGTTAGTTTCAAGTGCGAAAGGATCTGCGTCAACATGAACTCCTAATTTTTCATTATTTAGTAAAAATGTTGGCGAAGAATAAACCGGACTTAACTCTGAATAATCGTTCATTAAATAATTTTGAGTTAATTGGAATGGGTTTGCCCAATAATTATCATCATCAACATTAAATGTTGGCAATTTTATTTGTTGTTCCCAAGCATTATTTCCTGTATCTAAAAGACTTAATTTATCTTCTAGTCCCAGTCCAGATTCCCATTGTTTAACAAAAGGATCAAGGAAACTGAACTCGTCTTTTTGTGTAGGTGAAAATATATCTGCTGGTTTGTCCCATAAATCATATTCTGGACCAAGATTAAAATCTCTGTCCCATTGTTCAACGTGAGGTTTAAGGAAATCAAACTGATCTTTTGG
>CAZXEM010000059.1:0-6940 GCA_964639875.1 uncultured Methanosarcinales archaeon
CTCTTTAATTCTAGCCAAAGTAAGAAAATTGTCACCAGACTTAGCCATTTTATCCCCTTTTCCTAATACTAAAAATTCGTTATGTAACCAATATTTCACCCATGGCTTTTTTCCAGTAGCTGCTTCAGATTGAGCAATTTCATTAACATGATGAACGGGGATATGATCAATACCACCGCAATGAATATCAAACTGTTCCCCTAAGTATTTCATTGACATTGCTGAACATTCTAAATGCCAACCAGGATAACCTTCTCCCCAAGGACTCTCCCATTTCATCTCTTGATCTTTAAATTTGGATTTAGTGAACCATAACACAAAATCGTGCGAATTCTTTTTATTAGGATCTTTTTCTACACGAGACTTAGTTTTTGCTTTCAAATCAAGCCGAGCAAGTTTACCGTAATCTTTAAATTTAGAAGTGTTAAAGTAAACATTACCACCAGCAGTATAAGTGAACCCTTTCTTTTCCAGTTTTTCAATCAACCTAATTTGTTCTCTAATATGGTCTGTTGCTTTTGGTAAATTATTAGGAACAATCATGTTAAGTTCTTTCATATCTTGATTAAAAGCTTGGGTATAAAAATCTGCTACTTCCCAGACAGTTTTCTTTTCCCGTTCTGCTCCTTTAAGCATTTTATCTTCACCAACATCTGCATCAGAAGTAAGATGGCCAACATCAGTAATGTTCATAATATGTTTTACCCTAAAACCATTAAATAAAAGAACCCTTTTTAAAAAATCATAAAAAAGGAAACCACGTAAATTACCAATATGTGCATAATGATAAACTGTCGGCCCACAAGTATAAAGTCCAACTTCAGTTTTTTTAAGTGGAACAAAATCTTCTTTTTTCCTAGTCAGAGTATTGTAGAGTTTAATTGTCATTAAAGTAGAAGAAATAGTTAAGGTTTATAAAATTTATAGTTTATTACTATTAAAACATCAAATAAACATTCAAACACCAATAAGAATATAAGCATAACAATATTTTTCTTACAGATGAATCCAGAATATGGAACAATTGTAACAAATGCCAAACTTTCTGGCTTGCTTGACATTGAACAAAATAGTAGATTGATTCCGGGAGAGAATCGTCAAACATTAAATTCATTCTATGCTAGACATAAAGAGTCTATTGATCAAGTAGCAGAGATTGCGGGACAAGAACTTCAGTTAAGAACTGGAGAAAATGCAAATTATAATTTTATGCAAAAATTCGCTACAGATTTACCATTAAAATTAAAAGTAAAATTAATTAAAGAAAACATTCATCAAGCTTTACCAAGTACTGTTCTTCATACTTTAGCACTTTATACAGATACTTACAGAGGATATATAGCTGAGAACAAGCGTATTCTTAATATGGACGTTGAAGAACTGTTTCCGGAACAATAATCATTCTTCAATTTTAAGATTTAGGTAAACAATTATAATTTCAAAATCTCTGCGTTATTTAAACTTTCGTTCATTAATAAGTTTAAATCTAACTTTTTCAGTTCTCTCTCAATTTTTTCTGGATTAGATTTGGTTGACGGATTTTTGGGTCCAAGTAAACAACAAATCTCTGGCCCTGAAGATATTTCATAGGTGCCTATTTTTTTGGCAAGATCAATAATTTCTTGTTTATCAAAAGTTAATACTGGGCGAAATATTTCTAAACTTAAATTTTTAGTAATCACATTTAAATTACTTAACGTTTGACTCGAAACTTGGGCTAAATTTTCCCCAGTAACCAAATATTGAGCTTTTTCTTTATCTGCAATCAATTCAGCAGTTTTAAACATTAAAATCTTACTAAGAATAAAATAGTCTCGATGATCACATTTAGTTGTTAAATCTTTCAACACTTCCGCAAATGGAATTAAATAAACTTTTTTTAATCCTAGAATTTTAACTAATTCTTTAACTTTGTCCAATTCCTCCTCACCAGTAAGCGGAACTTGATGAAAATGGACAGGAATAATATCTAGACGATTCTGCATTAAATTAATTGCTACTGGAGAATCTATTCCTCCACTAAGTAAAGCCACCGCTTTTTCCATATAATCTTTACAAAGATTATCATTCAAAGACAGTGGGATGCGTTCGTTTACACTCACTTACCCACCAAAAATCATTAATGACAAACTTTGTCCTCCTTTCAGGAAAGGTATTTGTTTCATTTTATAAGATTTATTGTTTTTAAGAAACAAATGGTTAATTAATTAACAATTAGAAACATTTATTAACTTATTTTAAGTATTAAGTAAGATGAAAAAAATATTACTAATAACGCTATTCATTCTCACTATCTTTATTGTCCCGCTAGTTCTAGCTGATAACAATCTTTATCTTTATGATTCATTAAAGTTACAATTAGACATTAATGGAGAATTTGAACTTGTTTCGGAAGGTGCAGCTTCTTCAGTAAAAAAGGTTAGTGCCGAACTCTTACTTTATCCAAAAAAAAGTTACCGTCAAACATTACAAGAAATTGACACGTTAGGAGAAGTTGAAGATAATAAAATTACATTTTCTTGGCAAGATCCAGAATTTGGTAAAAATAAGTTCAGTTATTCTGCAATTATTAAAACTGAGAATAAAAGAGTAAAAGTTAAAAAGAAAATAAGTTATCCAATTGATGAACTACCCTCAGAAATTGAAGAGTATTTATTACCCACGGAAACTATTGATTCTCATTATCCACAAATTATTACTCAAGCATCTGAATTAGCTGAAGGGGAAACTGATTTGTTCAAAGTTGCGTTTAAGTTAGCAAGTTGGGTTGAAGATAATGTTGAATACGATTTAAGTACTTTAACTGCTGAGACATCCCAAAAAGCTTCCTGGGTACTAAATAATCGACAAGGCGTCTGTGATGAAATGACGTCACTCTTTATCGCTATGGCCCGATCTTTAGGAATACCTGCAAGGTTTGTTTCTGGAATATCATATACTACTTCAGAACTTTTTACAGAAAGATGGCAACCACACGGTTGGGCAGAAGTTTATTTCCCCGAAGTGGGTTGGGTAAGTTTTGACATTACTTTTGGTGAATATGGTTATATTGACGTCACCCATATGAAATTACGTGATGGGTTTGACCCAGTAGAACCTTCAACTAGATATGAATGGTTAGCAAATCAAGTTGGAATAAAAACTAATGATTTAAAATTAAACACTAAAATTATTGATTTTGGAGAAATACAAAAAGAAGAACTTCTTCTAGAACAAGAAATTTTAGCAACAGAAGTGGGATTAGGAAGTCATAACCTTGTCAAAGGAATTGTAAAAAATACCGCTGATTATTATGCAGCAACAACATTACAATTAGCAGCACCAAAAGAAGTAGAAGTTATTGGCAAAAATAAACGAAAAATCCTCTTAGCACCAAAAGAAATTAAAGAAACATTTTGGATCATCAAGGTTGCAAATAATCTTAAAGATAATTATTGGTACCAATTCCCAGTAATAGTATATTCAGAAAAAAACGTTTCAAGAGAAGATAGTTTTAAATTTTCAAATGGCAAACCAATATACTCTCAGAAAGATATTGAAAAACTTACAGTTAAAGATGAAGAAAAAAGTTATTCTCGAAAAGTTTCTTTCAGTTGTGATTATCCAACAGAAATTTTTGTTGATGAAGAAGCATTAATAAAATGTGAGATTAAAAATAGTGGAAACACTAATTTAAAACAAATTAATTTCTGTTTAAATAACGTTTGTCAAAAAGTAGACTTACCAATTAACCAAGAAGGAAGTCAAGAAATAACAGTTAAAGGTAAAAATATTGGTTGGAACAAGATTATTGTAAGTGCAGAAAACGAAATGATTGAGAAAAAAACCTCATTAGAATTTGCAGTTTTAGATTCACCGGAGATAGAAATAAAAACTAATTTCCCAAAAGAAGTTATGTTTACTGAACAATTTAAAATCATCTTAAATTTGGAGAAAAAATCGTTTAGTGTTCCGGAAAATATTAAAATCATTATTGACGGACCTGGTTTTGAAAATCAATGGACTTTAGAAGAGTTAAACAAAGAAGAAGAATTGGTTTTAGAAATGAAAAGTGAAAGGTTAAGTAAAGATAACACTTTCTTGATAACCACTAGTTGGGATGATAAAAATGGTAAAAGATACTCAAAAGAGAAAAAGATTATAATTAATGCAAAAAGTTCAAACTTTAAAGAAAAAGTTAAAATGTGGTTAAATGGTTTGTTAAAAGTATTCTATTAGAATTAATGATAAAAAAATTATAAAAAAATAAAAAAGTTATCTTCTTTTTTTTGCTTTTCGAGTTACAGCTGCTTTCTTACCTGCTTTCCTTCGAACTGCAGTTTTTTTCTTTCGAGTTACTGCTGCTTTCTTACCTGCTTTCCTTCGAACTGCAGTTTTTCTTTTTTTAGTAGCTGCTGCTTTCTTACCTGCTTTCTTTCGAACTGCAGTTTTTCTTTTTTTAGTAGCTGCTGCTTTTTTTCCAGCTTTAACTCTTTTTACTGACTTACGCTTAGCAGGTTTTCTCTTAGCTGCTTTCTTCTTAGCAGGTTTTCTCTTAGCTGCTTTCTTCTTAGCAGGTTTCTTCTTAACTGCTTTCTTCTTAGCAGGTTTTCTCTTAGCTGCTTTCTTTTTTACAGCTTTTTTCTTTACAGCCTTTCGTTTTACTGCCTTTTTCTTAACCGCCTTCTTTTTAACTGCTTTTCTCTTAACTACTCTCTTTTTAACAGCTTTCTTTTTAACAACTTTTTTCTTTACAGCTTTTCGTTTTACTGCTTTTTTCTTAACCACTCTTTTTTTTACAACTTTTTTAGCCATCATTAACACCTCTTTATTTTTAATTAACAAAAAGGAAGTTATTTTCCTTTTTAAATCTATCGGAAACGTTACCTGTTTTAGAAACTTAAAAAACAGTTTTAATTTTTTTTCAAAACAATTTAAAAAAAATATATTCATGTTTTGTTAACAGGGAAAAATGGTTAAGTCTATTTTCCGAGGATAAACTTTAAAAAGTAGAGTTAATCTCCAAACAGAAATGGTTAATCGAGAAAAAAATAAAAAAGAAGACTTTGCAGAAATAGTTGAACAACTCAATAAAATAAGTAATACAAAAATTACTAAGAATGTTAGTAAACCTGATAACAAATTAGAAGAAGAAAATAACGCCCTTAACAATAATCTTAAGAGGATGGAAGAAGAAAACTTCATGCTTAAAGAAATGTTTAACAAAGCTAATGCTGAATTAAATAACATTAAAAAACCAGCATTACTTGTTGCTGATGTGGTTAATATTTTTGAAGATAATAAAGCAGTAATCAAATTACTTAATGGCAACAAATTTTATTGTTATTTTTCTCAAGAGATTAAAAACCTTTCACCGGGAGATACAGTCCTTGTTGACCAAAAGTCATTAAATATTGTTGAAAAGGTTGAAGTAGCAGACAATTTTGAAGTTGAAAAATTTGTTATTATTGAAAAACCGCAAGAAAATTGGGGAGACATTGGTGGATTAAGAAAAGAAATTGAAGAAGTTAAAGAAGTTATTGAACTACCACTGAAAAAACCCCACTTGTTCAAACAAATAGGAATTAAACCACCTAAAGGAACTTTATTGTATGGCCCACCAGGAACTGGTAAAACTCTACTTGCCAAAGCTGTTGCTCATAGTACTAATGCAACTTTTATTGAGATAGTAGGATCTGAATTAGTACAAAAATTTATTGGCGAAGGTGCTAAATTAGTAAAAGAAATTTTTAATCTTGCAAGGAAAAAAGCTCCTGCAATTGTTTTCATTGATGAACTTGACGCTCTTGCAGCCAGAAGGATGGAAACTGGTACTTCTGGAGAAAGAGAAGTTAGTAGAACTTTTATGCAATTACTTGCTGAATTGGACGGTTTTAAACATCTTGACAATGTTAAAATCATTGGAGCTACTAATAGAATCGACATTTTAGATACAGCAATTACTCGACCAGGAAGATTGGACAGATTAATCCATATTGGTTTACCAGATGCAGAAGGTGTATTAGAAATTCTTAAAGTTCACTCCAAAAATATGAATTTGGAAAAAGTTAAACTGAAAGAGTTAGTAAAAGAAATGGAAAATTTCAGTGGTGCAGAAATTAGAGCAGTTTGTACAGAAGCTGGTTATTTTGCTATCCGTGAAAATAGATCTTCTATTGATCAAAATGATTTCTTGGAAGCAATTGAAAAAGTTAGAATTGAAGAAGATGATGAGGACCATAAAGACATCTTTGGTTAGAGAATGAAAGAAATTATTCTCAAAATAGAGAAATAAAGTTTGTGGGCGCTAGGAAGTTACTACCGTTCATCATCGGCCGGAGCCTCAGTGGGTGTTCACGTCCGTCATCGCGCTTTCCACACTTCTAGGTTAAGATTCTCGGGCATACTTATAAAATTTATCGTATGAATTAAGCTACCAGAACGATCGGCCTTCTGCGCTTCGCTTATTATGACTACGTCATGCTCAGCTTACAAAATTAATGTAAAAAATAACTACTCGTTATTGGGGTAGCTTAATACACACTATTTATCAGAAAGTTTATAAAAAAGCTTACCATTCAAACATAAAAACCAAGTAACTAAAATAGACCAGAATGAAAGAGTGTAACAAGTCTCTTTCTGGGGAGTACTGTTTTAGAAGAGGATAAAGAAAAATGGAAGGAACAGTAAAGTTTTTTAACCGGAAGAAAGGGTTTGGATTTGTAAGTGGTGAAGATGGAAAAGATTATTTTATTCATTTCTCTGCACTTAAAATGCCTGGATTTCTAAGAGATAACGACAAAGTAAGCTTTGATGCAGCAGACGGAGAACGAGGACTTAAAGCAGAAAATGTAGAACTTCTACAAAAAGGTTCAGAAAGGGATGATTTACCCGCTGAAGAAGGATCTGAAGAAGCGCCTGCACAAGAGGAAACTCCAGCAGAAGAACCAGCAACTGAAGA
>CAZXEM010000060.1:0-6816 GCA_964639875.1 uncultured Methanosarcinales archaeon
ACAACATTTTTCATCACAATTTGATACTGGTCCCTAACTAAACGTTCAAGTTCATTTACAGCTTTATCATGCGTGTTTACCATCTTTGTTAGTAATTTCTATTCTTCTCGCGACTCATTTTTCTTAACTCGTTTTTTTCTCTTTCCATCATCTTCTGGGGATAAATAATCATACCATTGTAACCATCTTTTTCTCCGTCTCATTTTCAATGATCATTCTCCAAATATTTTTTAGCAGAAAAAATGTACACCTTACCGTTAGGAAAATATTGACAACCTTTTTCCTCACTAAAAAGATAAGTTGTAAACTCTTCATAATCAAAAGCCACATCCATTTCTCCAAGTTCAGTTTTTACAGGAACGTTAAGGTAATGAAACTCTTCAACGATATCTCGCAAAGTTTGATATTCATCCAATTTAGATTCACTCATTTTAACCACCCTCTTTTTTTATTTCCAAGATTACAACATTTGTAAAAAGAAAGATAATGATGGTTCAATTCTCTTTTATCACCAACAAGAATTTCTAATTGTTCGCCACGGAAAGCACAATCTATCGGTTGGTATTGATTATTAACATTAAAAAAAGCACAATAATGAACTAAATTGCTTTTACGGTCATAACCATCACCTTGATAAGTTCTTCTAACAATACAGGTAGTAACACCCTCTGTTAAACGTTCAATCAAATTTTCTTCTTTCTTCTTTTTACTTTTTTTCCAAATCATAAACTCACCCTGATTTCATGTTTCTCTCCGTTTAGTTTCAATATTGGACTACCTTTTCGCATTGGTTCCAAAGATTTCATGTGTGCATAACTTCCCCAATGGTTCAGATAAGAACCAGTAAGAATGAAATGTTTCTGTGCTTCGATAACTTTTTTATTTCTCAAATCTGCAGAGTAAAAATTTTTCACATGATGACTAAGCTGATGCAAATGACCCATGGCATAAATTTCCGCTTCTGCCAAATTTGCAAGGTCAATCACTCCTTTAATTTTTGTATGTGGCATTCTTGCCCCAGAAGCTCCGTGCGTAGTGTACAAAGTGTAACCTTGTTTCCCAACTAAAAAATAATGCATCTTCCCCCAACCAAAATAAGGAACATCCAACTGTTTAGCCATGATTTTCGAAAGGTTTAATCCTGCTTGATTATAAACACGATTTTCATGGTTACCAGGATGCAATCCTAAAATCAACCCCTTTTCTGCTAACGGCTTGTAAATATGCATAAAATGGTCAAGCTGTTGTTCCAGTATTTCATCCTGTTCATAAACTCCTGACCCCACAGAATCTCTAGTAGCAGTTTCCAATTCATCACCCATTAAAATCATTGGAATTCCTTTCTCATAACAATGTTCCAAAACTTCTTTATGCAAATCTTTATCATAATACCTTGACCCGATATGTTCATCCCCCATCAACATGATACTTAACCGGTCAACATCAAATTTTTGATAATTTAACGTCGGCTTTAATTCGTTCTTTGCAGCAGCTTTTTTCATTGATTCCCATTCTTTCATTTTGTCTGATAATTCTCCCATTTTTCACCCTCCTAATTTATTAGGGGGTGCCAGAAATCATTTTGATTTCTCAGCACACCTCTAGCGATTTTTTTTGTTCTACCCATCTTTCCAATTCATAATTATATTATACGGCCATTTTGATTGCAGTTCGTCCATCATTTCTCGATAATGTGTTATTAAACCGCAACCAGTACAAACATATTCATAACGAAAATTCTCTTTGCCGGATTCGTTTCGTAATTGTTGCACGTACTCAATTTCATCTTCACATTCTTGACATTTAATATTGAAATATTTAGGAAAATCAGTCAACTGTTGTTTGAACTTTTTGTCAATACTCATTTTCCTTTAGCGAGGTTAAATAGCCCTGCCGTCACCTTTAGCTTTCCCGGGGTGGGACTCACGGCAGGACTAATATCTACATTTTGCATACTCCAATGTAGTCATCAACATTCATGATAACATAATCAGTAATAGATCGAATCATCTTAGAATCCATAGCAAGAGCTAACCCAGAATTTTCTCTATAGAACGGGCCACCTGCATTATGAATTAGGTAAGCGCTAATAATTCCTGCCCAATACAATTGACCTTCTTTTTTAACAAATAAAGGACCACCAGAATTTCCAGGGTTGGCTGAAAGGTCCAACACTTTTCTGGTAGAATTTGGTACAGTTAAACCATTTTTGTGATCTTCAAATTCATAATGAAACGGATACTTTCCAGGATTAGCAACTATCCCTCCCGTAACTGCAGGAAACATTCCTAAAGGATAGCCGACCAAATAAACTTCTTCACCAAAATTCAAATCAGATTTGAGGTTAAGATTATTTTCAGGAAGAAAGTTTAATTGTTGATCTGTTCTTAAGATAGCCAAGTCAAGTTCTTCAGATTCAAAAACTACTTCTAAAGGAATATCATCATCTTTATTATTGTCAAATTTAGAATCAATAATCTTTATGTTAACTTGATCTCGGTTGTAAACCACGCCGTTAACATTTTGTTTAAAACCACCTACAACATGCTGGTTAGTAATTAAATAAGAATAACCATCAACATGACGATAAGCAAAACTAGAACCATATCCTCCCTGATGAATCGCATTTCCAGCATCGTCTTTGTATTCTCTTTCTGAAAGCAAACAATATGATGAAGAAATTAAATCATCTAAAGTGATTTTATTTTCTGTAAATTCATTTTGGGTGGGACAATTATTTATGGAAGTATATTGCATCGGCACACAAGCAGTTCCTGTCCCTGCAAGAAGTGTTACTGCAGCAATTAAATTTACCAGTTTACTTTTCATTCATATCACCTTTAGCGAGTTTTTTTATTTTATCCAGAATAACGTTTTTTTGTATACCTGCGCCAATGGAGGCGCATTTTTTGTTTTTTAACAAAAAATCTCGGGCGCCGTGCCCAGGTATACAAATTTATTTTATTCTGGATAAATTTTTGTTAATGATGTACTAGTTGTTGATTTTTTAATGTTCTAATCTTCATTTTCGGATAAGATTCCGACGATTCCTCGATATTGTGGATCGTCTTTCTCTTTCTTTAAACGTAAAATGTTGGAAATGGTTGATGAATAACAAGCAGCTGATAAGCCAGCCATGATTGTCCCCATTTGATTGTCTCCCAGATAATAATATCCTGCTGAAAGACAAGCAGCTAAAGTTCCTGCTACTGGTTGAAATTTTTTGATAATCTGCATAGACTCTTGGTCTGCTTGTTGATTACCCATGATTGCGCTCATTCCTGAAACTGCTACCCCCATTCCCAAAAAAAGATTATACGGAAAAATATCACAAGCAGCAAAAGCAATTGTAAAACCTCCTGCCGCTGCAATATCCGAATACACTGCTAACCGCTCATACTTCCTATCTTGGGAACCGGTAATATCTTCTAAAGAAACTTTATCCTCTTTGTTATTTAGCCTCTTTTTCCACCCCAACATATTTTTTAGAACTTCCCCTTTAGCGAGATTTGGTGAGGAAGAGCCCTCGTTTTTTTGAGTTAAACTTTCAACTCTCATTAAAGAGGATAGTGCAATCTAATGATAAACATGTCGAGAAGATTTTTTATCAATTTGCAGTTTTATGCTTGGCTGAGGTTATTGAAGAAAAATGCTTTTTTATTCTTTTACGTACCCTAATCCTTTAACTTGTAGAGTTGTTGGACACCATGCCAAAACTCCAACCTGTTTCATCTCAAATATCTTTTTATGTTTTTCAAATGGTTTATTGCTATCAAGAAGATTAACTACTCTATCCAGGAACGGAGTAAACTTTGAAAGATACTTGCCAAACACACCAGAATATTGTTTTTCTGCTCTTTCTGAATTTTCTGGGCAAGTATACGTAAATTTATCTAGGTTTAATTTTTCTGAAAGAATCACATCATTTGTATGAGTTTTAAGATTATTTGTACCATAAAATAATCTTCCTTCTGGTTTTATAACTCTTAATGTTTCATCAAAAGCTTTATTTTGATCCCAAAAATACATAGAAGATTCAAAACAAGTTATCAAATCAAATTTATCTGTCCATTCTTCAGGAAGTATTTCTGCTAAAGCTAATCTAAAATCAATAGTTTCTATTCCATTATGATTCACATTTGAAACTCCATAACAATTAATAGAATCACCATACCTGTTCTGCAAATCTTTTAGAAAAACTGCTTGGCCACACCCAACATCTAATACTTTTATAGTTCCATTTTTTTTTATTTTATCATCAATAATTTCTACCAGTGAAGAACCTGCCATTTTAGTATATAATTCTAAACCTCGATCCCATTTACAATATTCACCAAGAAAATATTCTTGTATTGCCTCATTAGACATTGTTTCTAAATCATCGGGTCTATAATCTGAAAATGTAGATGCTAACCAGTAACTTGTAAGTTCATGTAAATCATCCTCACTAATTTCACGTTGTCCTAAAGATTGTAAGATCTGAGTCTTCAGATAATCTTCCATCATTTCTATTAAATTACTGACTTCTATTTTTGATAATCTAATTGGTTTGTCCATTATGAATATATTTGTGATGTAATACTTTATAAAGTTTTTGACGAGTTTGCTACTTCAAGGTAAAAACAAAAACATTTAAAAAACAACCCAATAAAACTACAACTATGACAGATAACTTAACACCACTCTGCCAAATCAACGGTGGTTGTATGGGCTGTTGCGGCCACGATTTCGTTTCAAAAGAAAAAATTCAAGAAACCGTTAGATTGAACACTATCGAATTTAATGAAATTAATCCGCGAGTTAAAGCACAATTTATGAAATTTAGGGATAGAGCCCATCCCTCGAATCTGCGTAACGGAGTTTGTAGAAACTTGATTGAAAAGGGTGGTAACATTTTTTGTCCACTGCATCCAACATTACATGATGAAGACCTAAGAAGAAATCATTGTGATATTAAGCATTTATGTGGTACTGCTAAAAAATACGCGGAATGGAATCAAGATAAACAAGAAAAATTTATTTCTTTTGTAGCAAATAAAAACATTGACAATTTAGAATATTCTATGGGAATGGACAAAGGAACTTTACTTAAAGAGTTTTTAGAGTTTCTAGAAGTTTAATGGTTTCTTTAACAAATAAATACTAAAAACAATTTCAAAAATTGAAGTAATAATTCCAGTAATGATCAAAGTTAATGTTATCCAACCTAAAGTTAAATTAGAAACAAGAAGATAAATCCCTAAACCTACAAAAAAAATGTAAGTTAATAAATGATAAATTGGCAGAACAAAATAAATTTTTTTAAGAGGAGACCGAAAAAAGATAATTAAAGCAACAATGTTAAAAATGAAAAATGAAAAAGCAACAATAACAACAAAAGTTGAAAAAATATGATTTAAGTTGAAAAAGTTTAAAGTATTATCAAGTAAACCTAAGAAACCAAAAAATAAAGTAATCCAAAGATATATTTGTAAAAAACTTTTTTTCTTTTCCATTAATTGTAATAATAATCTTTTTCTTTATAAAATTTTTTAATATTAAAATAGTTAATTCCGACGAAAAATAGTCTGAAATTGGAAAAAATTTATATACTAGTATAGTTTATAGTAAGAATTACAAGGTGTTTTTATAAATTAAAAAAAGAAGGTGATAGAAGAAGTAAAACTTTTCTGAAACTTTCTTTAACAAAAAAAAGAAAGAAGGTAAGCAAAAAAGAACAAAAAGTTCTTTTTTTGACCTTCTTTAAAAAAAGAAGGTGATAAAACTGAAACAACATGTATTTCAGGAAGTTAAAAAATTTAAAATCCAAAGGTGTTGTAAGGGTTGCGGTTCTAGAATTGTAGTGGAGAATGCTAACCGTTATTATTGCAAAAATTGCCGAGGATACTAATTTCTTTTTTTTTATTTTTTTTCAAGTGACAATATAACATTCTATTTATCAGAAAAAAATAAATTTAATAAAATAATTCTACAAAGAAATCTTTAGCTCCTGTAAAAAAACCTTTACTTTCAACTTCTTCAACAACGGGTTCAACTTGTTCTTCAGAAACTTCTTCCTCAATTACAGGGAGAGGAGTAGGTTGTTCAAGTTCAGGTTTGATAGGTTCCTCAACGACTTCTGCTTCCTCAACAATAACCACGTCTTCAACTTGAATGTCTTCTTTACCAATAAGAAATTCTCCCATTTCATTTGAAACAAGTTCATAATAAACATAATCATCATCCATTCTTGTTAATTCAATGTTTAATTCTTCCCCATCTTGATAAATTCTAACATCTTCTTTTTTTAATCCTATAGATTTAAGATCAACTTCTTGAATTCTTAACGTGAATACTAAATTAGTAAATTTTTCTTCATCAAACGAAGACACTTCAAACATAGAATAAACTTTACCATTAAAATTCCAATTGACATTATCAATTTCTTCAGTAAGAACTTTTACGGCTTTAACATCTTCTAAGGTGGTTAAAGATATTGACTTTACGCCAGCAACGTTAACTTCAAAAAAAATGTCATTTCCCGCTTGTAAATAAGAAATTGTTTGAATTGCATTACCAGCAAGATTGTTTTGTCCTACCTGGCTCATTAATACTACAATAGGAAGTATAAAGATAAATGCCAAAACTATCCAAAACACCTTATGTTCTAAAATACTCTTTTTCCAATCCATAGCTAATAGTAATTAGATTAGGTTTATAAATTTATTCCTCGTTGAGATTAATTCCTCATTACTTTTTAATGTATTAACAACGAGGAATGAACAGAAAATTCTTATAGAAATGGGGAAATATTATTATCTATTTTCTAGTTTATTG
>CAZXEM010000061.1:0-6761 GCA_964639875.1 uncultured Methanosarcinales archaeon
AACCTTAACTTATCAAATTTTGCTAGATGGTCTAACTGCGATTTTGTTACTAAAGTAAAGTTGGTATCCATGGAAACTATTGTAATTTGTTTATTCTGATGTAAATCTTCAATCAACGGAATTAAGTCTGCGTACAGAAAAGGTTCACCCTGGACACCGATATGTACCTCTACTGGTTCGTTAACAAACTCTATCAATTTTTGCAGTTCTTCAACTAAATAATCTTTTTCAACTACAAAATCAACTTTGTTTGAACTTTGCCCCTCACCAACTGAACAATAAATACAATTTAAGTTGCAAGAAGTTATTGGTTTGATTTCAATTAATGAACTGTTTCGGTAAACTATTCCAAAAGAAACATTTCCAATTAAAGGAATTTGTGAATTTCGATGAATGTAAACAGCTTTGTTTCCGTTAATTGTGTTAATAAGTTGATCAAAATATTTGTTTAAAATGAATGAAAATTTCAGTTCTGCTTTATGTTGATAAGTATCAATAAACTCAACAGTATGTTCATCAATAAGCTTAAATGGGCCGATTAATTCTAATTCTTTTACTGGGATTTTGGTAGTGAATATTCTAAGTAGGTTAACTTGTAATTCTGTTTCTTTTTCTGGATCATTTTCATTCCTAAGCTGGAATGAAAGTGTTTCGAAACTTAATTTTGTCATTACTATTAATTTCCAGATTGTTTTTATAAACTTATTGTTAGGATGTAATCAAATGGTAGTGAAGTAACCTATCTTCTCAAGTAAAGATAAACTTTAAAAGCAGTGGTTCTTCTAGATTTATGGGGGTGTTATGAACAATATAAAGTGTTATGAGCGATATAATAAAGATTACTCTGGAAACTTTGTACGATATTCTCAGAAATGAGAAAAAGAGGGAAGATTTACAGAAATTAGAGAACAGTTTTTTCATTGACGTAATTAGTTATCTAAAAGAAAAGAAGACTTTCCTTGATGCAAAGGATGATAATAAAGATTTTTTTTCAAATGGTGAAAAGGAAAAGCTTGAATATGAACTTAGAAGTATTAAACGAATTCTGAAAGAAATTTATGAAAAACGTGAAAAGAAAATCTTGGACATTGCTTTAAACAGAAGTAGGACAGGATCGGAAATAATTGATACTAGTTCAATGTTAAAAGAAGAAAAAGAATTTTATAACCGTGTTTTAAACACTTTAGATTCTTACCGAAGAGGTGTTCTGATGAACTTGTTCAATGCTGAATTGCCATTTATTGATGCTCAAGAAAAAGATAAAGTTTGTTTTACAGCAAAAGAGGAACAAACTGAACCTCAAACTAAAGCAGAAGTAAAACCGGAAATAACTTCAGAACCTGATCCCTCTAAACCTAGTACTTTTACAAAATTTGAAGGTTCTCCTCCAATAGCTGCTGAAATTGATGAAACTGAAGAAGATGAACAAAAAGAACCGGTTGAATCTAAATCAGAACCAGAACAGCAAGAGGAATCAAATCAAGAAGAACCTGCTAAAGAACCTGAAAAGCCAGTCCTGGAAAAAATTAAGGTTAAATTTACTCATCCTATGCCCAGTTTTGTTTGGAAAGATATGAAAGTTTACGGTCCTTTTAAACAAGATGAAGAGATAGATATTTTTGCTGAAGTGGCAGAATTACTTGTTAGAAAAGGTAGAGCAGTTAAAGTTTAGATTTATTTAAGATAATTTTCTAATGTTCCTGGAGGTAAACATAACGTGCCGCCAGCTACAATTCCAGTAAAGTCATTCCGTTTAGAATTATATTTTTCAATATCTTCCATTTCTAAATCATATTTAACAATTAATCTGTAAGTTGTATCTTGGTCTCTAATTCGATAATGGTCAGCTTCAATTCCGGGAGTACAATAATTAGGACCAATAAATTCTACTTGTTCTGGTTTTGGAGGAATAGGTTTTGGCCCTTCAAGATTTTTTGGAATGTAATGAGCAGCTAGAGCTATTGTTCCTACAAATAAAAGAGAGAATAAAGCACTTCCTACTGTTTTTGTTAAGCCACCCATAATTTATCTAGGATGTTTAGTTTTTTTTAAAACTTATGAAAAACTATTTATAATACCTGCATTTTTAGAATAAATATGGAAATACAAGAAATTAAAGATTTTTCGAAACGAATGCACAAAAAGTTGGAAAGTTATTACAACTTTGATGATCCTAGAAAGTTAAATTTACCAATGACCGTAAAAATCATGGAAGAACTTGGCGAACTATGTGATGATGTTCTCGCTCATTCAGGTATTCAAAGAAAAGAAAAACTTGAAAATAAAGATATGGGAAATCTTCAAGAAGAGTTTGCTGACGTAATTTTAACCACTTGCAATTTGGCAGAAAATATGGGTATTGATATTGAAGAAGCTTTACGGAAAAAGATTAAGAAAGTTGATCAGAGATTTGCAGAAGAATGAAACTTAAAAAAATATTAACTAACGATAATTCAGAATCTTTTCATAATGAAGAAGTAGGTGAATCTTATCATTCTCATACAGGGGCAGTAGAAGAAGCTTTAAAAAAATATGCAGAACCGTGCAAAATTAAAGAGATAGCAAAAACTGGTAAATTAAAAATTCTTGACGTTTGTTTTGGTATGGGTTATAATTCAGCAATGGCTGTTGATGTTGCTTTAGCAGAAAATCCTGATTGCGAGATTGAAGTTGTTGGTTTGGAATACGATCCCGAGATTGTTGAAAAAATTCAAGAAGTTAACCCAGCAATAAAATTCTTTGAACATTATAAAAATTTAACACCTACAAATTTAGAATTTAAACATAAAAATGTTACAGTGAAAATTATTCTTGGTGATGCAAAAGAATCAGTAAAAAATCTTCCTGAAAATCATTTTGATGCAATTTTCTTTGATCCATTCAGTCCGAAAACCGCCCCAGAAATGTGGACAGTAAAACTTTTTAAACAAATGTACAGGGTTTTGAAAGAATCTGGAATTTTGGCAACTTATTCGTGTGCAAGACATATTCGAGACAATATGAAAGAAGCTAACTTGTTCTGGGACGAAGGGCCAATTGTTGGAAGAAGAGGGCCAGCAACGATTGCTACTAAATGGGTTTAAAGAGAATATTGATGTTCTTCACTAATATCTCCTGAATAAATTTTTACTGATAACTTTAATCCTTTTTGATTTGTCCATTCTTTATCACGGAGAGTAATTTTACTTTTATATTCTTGACAATATCCTGGCTTTGGAGCTTCCATCTTTTGAACATTTCCTGCAAGACAATAATATTCTAAACAAATACTATGATGGATTTCTATGGTTGCTTCTAAATTTCCGTTATTACAAATTTCTCCCGTAAGATATAAAGAATTATTTTTTATTCCTTTGTTAATTAAACTATAAACATCTCCAGCTCTAACTTCTTTAGCGAGGTTTTGAGCTGGCTTCCCAATTCCAATACTTAACGCCAACAAAGCGCATAGTGTAATTATCTTCTTGCGCACATAAAAAAAGTTGATTTAGTGATATATAAAGATACTTAAGAATTTTTTTATCGATTTTCAGTTTTTAGTTAAAATTTCTAAAACCCTAATCTTTTAAGAATTAAATCTTTATCAAACGCTTCAAAATCTTTATACTCTTGGCCCATCCCTAAAAATAAAATTGGTTTTTTAATCGTATAAGCGATACTTAGTGGAGCGCCACCTTTTTCGTCAATGTCTGCCTTTGTTAAGATTGCGCCATCCATCTCAACCAGTTCATTAAATTTCTTTGCTTGTTCAATACAATCATTTCCAGTAATTGATTCGCCAATAAAAACTTTTAAATCCGGAGTTGTAATTCTAATGATTTTTTCCAATTCTGCCATTAAATTAGTGTTACTATGTAATCGTCCAGCAGTATCAATTAATACAACATCAATATTGTTCTTTTCAGCATATTTAACAGCATCAAAAGCTACTGCTGCTGCATCAGAACCGTAATCATGTTTGATCATTTTTACTTCTAACTTGTTAGCATGTTCTTCTAACTGTTGAATTGCTGCTGCCCGAAAAGTATCACACGCTGCAAGAACTACAGACAAATTGTTTTCTTTAAAGTAATTAGCTAATTTGGCAATTGAAGTTGTTTTCCCTGAACCGTTAATTCCAAAGAAAGCAATTACTAACGGTTTTTTATTTTTAGCTTTTTCCAAAATGTCAATTTTGTCAAAGGTAAGAATTTCTGTTAATGTCTTTTTCAAAGTTTCTTCAATTTTGCTTGGTACATCTCTTGGAAGTGGCTTATCCACTAACTCTTCTTGAAGATCAATTTTAATTTTTTCAATAACTTCCACTGAAACGTTACTCTCTAATAATGCTATTTCCAATTCCCAAAATAAAGTTTCAAACTTATCTGCAGAGATTGTTTTTGTTGTCAATGATTGTTTAACTTTACCAAAGAACCCTTTCTTTTCTTCTTCTACTGGTTTCTCTTCGATTTTTAGTTCTTCACTAGGTTTTTCTTCTTTTTCTATAATTTTTTCTTCTGGTTCTTCTTTTACTTCAGGCTTTTTTTCTTCAATAACTTCTTCTTTCTTTTCTTTTTTCTTAAATAAGCCAAATAACTTTTTTTCTTTTACTGGTTCCGCAGGTTTGTCCGAGGATTCAGAATCTTCTGATTCTTCAGCAACTTCTTCTAATAATTCTTCTGCAGTTGGTTGTCTCTCGGCCTCTTTAATTCTGTCTTGTTCTTCTTGAGGTAATTCTTCAACAGCATACTTTTCTTTAGTTTCTTCAATTAGTGATTCCGCAGAAGGGATTTCTCTATCATCTTTAGGTTCTTCTGGTAACGGAACAATTTTATCTTCTTTTACTTCCTCTTCTTTTACATCTTTAATTTCTTCTAAATCTGGTTCGAATTTATTTTTGCCTACTGTGAACTTAGTAGGAACCTCTTCAACTTTCTCTTCTTTATTAGTTTCTTCAATAAGTTGATCTGCTCTTTCAAGCTCTTCTTCAGAAATATCTTCTTCTTCATCTTTTGATTCTACACTCTCTTCAATAACTTCTTCAACTGGTTCTGATTCCTCTTTAGTTTCTTCCTTTTCTTCCTTTTCAATAACTTCTTCTTTTTTAGGTTCTTCTACTTCATCAACGTTATCAATTAAATCTTGAGCAGAAACTTCTTCTTTATCTTCAACAACAGGTTCTTCAGTTTTTTCTTTTTCCTCAACTATTTCTTTCTCTTCAGAAATTTCTTCAACCGGTTCTTCAACTTCTTGTTCAATCTCTTTCTCTTCAGCAACTTCTTCAGCTTTTTTAGAAAAAACGTTCAACGCTCCTTTTAACTTATCTTTAAGTTTGCCGAACATTTACTTTACCTCTTCTTCAACTTCTTGGTACAACTTCATTGCTTGCGCACTCATTTCTTGCAATAATGTATCAGCTTCTACCATTCTTTTACCTAAGTCTTCTTTTTGATCTTCTAATAATTTAACAACTTCAGGGATAGTTTTTTCAACGGTAGTATTTGAACCCACGTTAACAATAAGTTTTTGATTATCTTTAAGTTCTGCTTTCAAGAAAATTCCATTAGCAATAGGTGCTAATAGCTCATTATTTACTTTAGTTTTTTCAAGTTCTTTAACTGCACCAATAGAAATGTCCAACTCTGAAAATTGTTGGTTAAGCATTTCTAAATGTTGTGAAATTTGTTCCAACTGCTGTTGAATCATCTGGAATTGCATATACTTCTGTTGTACTTGTTCGTCTTTTGCCATTTTTTTATAATCTTTTGATAAGCTGTTCTAAATATTGTTCATATTTAACTTCAGAACTTAAAAAAGGTAAATCTTCATCGTCTCTAGCAACTTTGTTAAAAAACGGTGAGTTAACAATCATAAGTTTCTTACCTTCTTTCTTAATTTCTTCAAGTTCCTTTTCTACCAGTATCTTTAAAATTTTTGTATCTTTATTTGTTAGTGTCATAAGAGCACAAATAAGTTATCTTTTATATAAGATTTATGGTAAAATTAGTATTAATGTATACTCTCATAACTAGAAATATATAAAAAAGGGTAATTAATTCTAGAAATTATGGTTTACAAACACCATCAAGCAAGTTACTCTTTGGGTGAAAAAGAATTAAATCCCGAAGAAAGAATTGTTGTTTCTACAAGACACGGTCCAGAAGAACCTAGTAGGATAGCCGACCATTTAGGATTATCACCAAATCAGCCAAAAAAAATTATTGATCACCGTATTTGGATGGATGGCGAATACTTGTTAACGTTTACTACTAAAGGATGTTTAGCAAAAACTGAGTTTGAGAACTATCTAGGAAATTACAAAAATTCTGATGGTAGTTTAAAGTGGGGTGAAGGTCTTAAAGGAAGAACAGTTTATATTACTCATACTTTTAGTAACCAATTTGATATTCAGGCGTTAGATAAAATGACAGAATTTATTGCTTGGACGGCAAAATATAATGGGGCAGAGAATGTTGTTTTGCTTGCTTATACGCTCGCTCATAGTTGTCAAGAACGAGGAGTTCATCATCCCCATCCAAGGATGGAAAAACCTGGTGCAAAAGAAAAGTTTGACGGCCAGGCACCATTATCACAGTTACAGTTAATGCAGTATTCAACTGCTGGTGTTGATAAAATAATTACCCTTCATAATCATTGTCCTATTGAAACAAAAGACCTTTGTGATGGTGTTAATGAAGAATTGGAGGTTATGGCAAGAAGATCAAAGGAGATGAATTCTACGTTAAGATATCATCTTGATTTTTATAATATTGATTTATCTC
>CAZXEM010000062.1:0-6508 GCA_964639875.1 uncultured Methanosarcinales archaeon
ATTATTAAAAAAGAGGTGGCGAAAAATCATAACTGATTTTTGAACCATCTTTTTTTAGAGTTAATACTTAAAAAAAGAGGTGAAACAAAATGGCAGGATTAGAATTAGCAGAAGTCATCTTAGCAGTAATTATTGGAACATTAGCGGCAATAGTTTATTCATTAAGGGTCTTAATTCTTATGGAACGAAGAGTAGCTTCAATGGAATTGAACATCCAGAGAATGACTGCAAGAGTTCTTAAAGAAGAAGCAGTGATTGAAAGAGCAATCAAAGGAAGAGCTTCAAAGAGAAAACCTAAAAAACGTAAAAGATAATTTTATTTCTTTTTCTTTTTAATTACTTTTTTTTTAACAATTTTTTTCTTAACAACTTTCTTTTTAGAATTTTTTTTCTTAACAGTTGTTTTTTTAACTACCTTCTTTTTAACAACTTTCTTTTTTGGAGATTTTTTTTCAACCTGAGGTGTTACTCTTTGCTTAGCGGCTCTAACTTTGTTTATTTCAGTTAAATGAGCAACTTCAGTTTCAATCTCTTTAATTTTATTTTTAATTTTTGCAATTTTGTCTTCACTTGTATCTTGACTGAACAATTCTCCGCATTCAGGGCAATGAAATTCAAAGTCCATTGCTTGATCAAAATTTAATCGTACACAATCATTAGGGCAAACAAAAAATAATTCTTTTTCTTCTTCTTCCAATCGAGATTTTAATTTAATTAAGGATTCCTTTTTCTTTTTAAAATAAATAAATCTAATACTTTCGGGCAGGAGAGTCCAATAATAAACATACCAGCCTTTTTCTTTATCTTTTTTACGATTAAATCCAACTAAATTATGATTATAAAGAAGATAAAGTAATTTTCGAACTAGTTTGATGTCCATTTTAGTCTTATCAGCTAAAATGAATTCAGAAATATTTTCTTGACCATAAAGTTTTTCGATTAAAGGTTTACCCTCTTGGCCAATAATTGATAATGTAATTTCTTCGATTTTTTTTTGAGTTAAACGCATATTATCTCTAATATTGGTATTTATCCCTTTTAAACCTTTCGGTTTTCATCACTCTTTTGCAGTAATTCTTCTTTATTTAAACCTCTTCTTTGCGCTAACTCTAAAGAAATAAGCTTACATTTACCTGTGTCTTGCATATCTTCGGGCATTAAAAAGTACCAATCTTGATTAGGAAACTTTACTGCGACCCATGCTTCAGAGCCAAAATTGTTAGAAAAAGTTAATAATTGTTCAATTTCAGCATTTTGAAAGTACTTTTTTTGATCTTTAGTAACTTTACATTCAATCGCAAGTCTTCTAATTGCGTTAGCAGCAAGAAGGTCAGGAGAGGGATATCTTGACGAACCAGAGCCCGCTGCTCTGATACAACTAAATTCGTTCTCATTGAAGAATTTAACCAGTTCTCTCTCACCTTTACTACCTTTAGCTTTACGGTTTATCATTTTAAGAATTAAACTTTAATTTTCATAAAATCTTCAGCCACAATAGTATTATCAAAATAAGTTCTTGCTTCAGAAACAATTTCTGAAATACTTTTATACCGAGGACTAATATGGGTGATCACTAATTTTTGCGCATTATTTTCAGAAGCGATTAACGCTGCATCTTTTACGGTTAGGTGCATATATTTTTTTGTTTTTTCTTTAATATCGCTAAGGTGTGTTCCTTCTGAAATTAATAAATCTGCATTTTCTGCTAATTTATTTGCACCGTTACAAGGTAATGTGTCCGCAACATAACTTATTTTTTTCCCTACAACTAAATAAGTTAGATCTGACGATTTAATTTTTTTACCTTCATGAATCACATCATTGCCGTCCTGCAGTTTCCCTAAAATCGGACCAGATAAACCTAACTTTTCAGCTTTAGCAACTTTAATCCGTAACCTATCTTTCTCAATAAAACTAAATCCTACACAATCAGCAGAATGTTTTAATGGTTCTGCCGTTAATTGAAAATCATCATTTTCAAAACAAACTCCGGACTTAACTTCTTTAATTTCATAGGGGATAATATCGTTAGACGCAAATGATTTAAACATATGTTCTAAATATTTTTTACTTCCTTTCGGGCCGTAAATGTATAACTTCTTAGCGTACTGATCTGCACCCATGCTACTCATCAATCCAGGAATTCCAAAAACATGATCGCCGTGCCAATGGCTAATTAATAGTCTGGTGATTTTTGCAGGTTTAATCCCGGTTAAACGCATCTGCCTTTGTACATTTTCACCACAATCAAACAAAATATTTTCGTTTTTATAACTAAGCATAAAGCTAGGATGATTACGTTTCTTAGTTGGTTGCATACAACTAGTTCCCAGGAAAATTATTTCTACCATCTTACATTGTTTAACATATGGGTTGTATTAATAAATTTATTCCTCATTATAGTAATATTAATTAACAATTATATGTAATGAGGAATGATCAGAAATTCTTAGGGATTTCTCGTTTAACTAAGAATTTTTAACTAAGAATAATTCACATTTCTAAAACTTTTTCTAATTCTCGCAAACTTTTAATCTTAGGATGATAATCACGAGAATTTCTTCTATCAATCAAAACAGCTTTCATTCCAATATTTTTTGCAGCCATAATATCACTTTGAACACTATCTCCCACCATTACACAATCATTTACAGTTAACCCTAAATCTTTAATTACTTGTTCAAAGAAACTTTTATCGGTTTTGATTAATCCTAGTTCGTAAGAAAAGTAAGTTTTATCAAAAAACTTTTCTAAAGCAAACTTTTCTAATACTTTATTCACAGAAAAACAATCAGTATTGGAAACAAGGATGATTTGATATTTTTCTTTCAATTTTGTTAGTACTTCTTCAAGTTCTTGATAAGGTTGAGCTAAGAGCCAGGATTTGTTCCAGATTCCAATCAATTCTTCGATTTTTTCTTTTTTTGGTTCAATACTAAATTCTTTACAGATATTTTCAAACGCTTCTTTTAATTCATTAAATTTAGAAGTCATCATTGCTCGTTCCATTCTAACAATATATTCTGGGAATGGTAATTTAAGATTTAAAATATTTTTAACTTGTTTTACGGGACTCCAAACTCCATTTTCTACTAAAGTTCCCCAGAAGTCGAACAAGATTGCTTTTACCATAAATATGACCAATAATTTTCAATATATAAATAATTTACTGAATTTTAGGAGTTAAATATATAAACCAAAGTCAATTAACTAATGATATGAAACCGGAAGAAAAGCATGAACTTATCATCAATAAATTACAAGAAGTTGTTGGCGAAGAAAAAATCAAAGAAGTTTTGAAAAAAAGGGATTTGAAAATTTATTGGGGTACTGCTCCAACAGGTAAACCACATGTAGGTTATTTAGTTCCAATTTTAAAGATTGCAGATTTCCTTCAAGCAGGTTGTCAAGTTACAATTCTTTTTGCCAATATGCACGCGTATTTAGATAATATGAAATCTTCTTGGGAATTGTTAGAAAAGAGAACCGAGTATTATCAGTATATCATCAAAGAAATGCTTAAACTTGTTAACGTGCCTGTAAATAAACTTAAATTTGTTATTGGTACAGATTTTCAATTAACAAAAAATTACACCTTAGATGTTTACAAACTTTCAGCAATAACTTCAACAAAGGATACGCAAAAAGCAGGTGCGGAAGTTGTTAAACAAGTAGATAATCCTAAAATGAGTGGGTTACTTTATCCGATTTTACAAGCTTTAGATGAAGTTCATCTTGACGTTGATGCCCAGTTTGGTGGTGTTGATCAAAGAAAAATATTTATGTTTGCTCGTGAGTTTTTACCTAAAATCGGTTATGAGAAACGGGTTCATTTAATGAATCATTTAGTTCCAGGATTGGGCGAAAGTGGAAAAATGAGTTCTTCAGAACCAAATTCTAAAATTGATTTTGACGATACTGATAAACAGGTCCGTAAAAAAATTAATAAAGCATTTAGTGTTGATGGCGTAGTAGAAAATAATGGTTTGTTAGCATTATTAAAATTTGTCATTTTCAAAAAGTTGGATGTGGAAAAAAGAGATTTTGTTATTGACCGACCAGAACAATATGGTGGTAAGATTTCATTTAAAACTTATCAAGAAGTTGAAGATGCTTTTTCTAAAAAAGAATTAGCTTCTGTAGATTTAAAACAGGGTATGGCCGAGGAAGTAATTAAATTAATTACCCCTTTAAGAATCGCGTTAGAAAAGAAAAGTAAGTTGTACCAAGAAGCTTATCCTAATTAATCTTTTTGTTTTTTTTTACTTACCTTTTAAAGCAACAAAAGTATGATGATTAAAATACTTATTAATTACTCTTTTAACATCATTAACAGTAACTTTTCTAATTTTTTTAACAAACTGGTTAATCAATTTAGCATCTTGTACATGTTCCCAGAATAAAAGTTGATCAGCAACTTTTTGTGAATCTTCAACTTCTAACAAATAATCACCTTCAACATAATCTTTAGCTTCTTGTAAATCATTCTTAGTTATTTTTTTAAGTTTTTCAATTTCTTTCAAACATAATCCTTTGACCAAATTTATATTTTTTTTATCAATAGTGGCATAAATTGCAAAGTAACCATAAGTTTCTTCATTAATATTTTGCGTTCCAACATCATAAGCTAATCCTTTCTTTGCTCTAATTTCTGCAAACATTTTTCCACTTTGTCCTCTTCCTAAGACCCCATTAATAACTTCAAGGATATAACTATCTGGATGTTTTTGCGGTACAGTTTTGAAACCCATCACCGTATAAGTGTTAACTATTTTCTTTTTTAGAATTTTAACTTTATTTTTTTTAGGTAATGGTTCACTAAAATGTTTCATTTTTGAGATTTTACCTGGTTTAGAAATAAAATTTTTTACAATTTTACTTTTCCAATCTTTAACATCGCCGACAATGGAAATAATCATGTTGTTTGGGATGTAATATTTTTGATAGTAATCAACAATCTTTTTACGGGTTAAATTTTTGATAACTTTCTTATCACCATAAACTGGATGTTTTGTGGGATGATGATCAAAAATGTTTTTTTGTAACAATTCCCATTGATAATATCTTGGTTCATCGTTAACTAAATCAATCTCTTTAAGAACAATATTTTTTTCTCTTAAAATTGCTTCTTCTGTAAATAATGAATTTTGTAACATATCTGCAAGAACGTTTACAGCTTTGATCATATGTTTTTTAAGAACTTTGATATAAAAACAAGTTCGTTCGTTCGTAGTGTAAGCATTAAATTCTCCACCAATTTTTTCAATCTCGTTTGAAATTAACCAATTAGACGGTCTTTTTTTTGTTCCTTCAAAAAGCATGTGTTCAATAAAATGGGAAATTCCTCTTTCTTTTTCTTCTTCTCGGTTACTGCCAACTTTAACAAGGACTTCTACAACTACAGAATTACATTTTTTTTGTTCAAAGATTACAGTT
Source organism: uncultured Methanosarcinales archaeon (assembly GCA_964639875.1). GTDB lineage: Archaea > Nanobdellota > Nanobdellia > Woesearchaeales > GW2011-AR9 > CAZQLW01. Next base: position 5,437 of record CAZXEM010000062.1, read on the forward strand.
AACCCATTATCTAACACTACCTTTTTCATATATAATAGTATATTTTTAGGGTTTATAAATGATTTGGTAGAGTGTTCAATATATAGTTTGTTTTGCGATAGTTATTTGACATACCCTAAATCCGTTTGAGAAATTGTGTCAGGGGTGTAAATATCTGACATTTGCGAAGAGTAATCAGGATCAGTGAGTTGAATTGTTGTTGCTGGTTTTGCATTTTTCAGATTTTCTTCTTTTCTATATTTTTCTATATTATATAAAGTTCCAGTAATTGTAATTGCAAGAGCCGGGATCCCAACAAGAGTTGCTATTAATATTTTATTTCTAACTCTTTTTTCTAAAGATTCATTTTTATCCATATATTTAATATTTCATTCCAAACTTTATATTGATTCTTATCTTCTAATATATAAAATGACAAAGTTTTTAACTTCAATAATATTACAATAATATATGAAACTAAAAGCATTCCAATCCTACTTAAAAAAAGAAAAGATTAATTCAGCTATTTTTACTGAAAAAGATATTAATCTTACTTATTTTACTCAAGTTAAGCCTAGTTTTTCTTATTTGTTTATTTCTCCTAAAAAAGTTACTTTATACATTACTCAACTGGATAAAAAACCTCGACTTAAAGATATTTCAGTTGAATTTCTTGACAAGAATTGGAAAAAGAAACTTAATAAAAATACAAAAAAAATTGGTTTAAATTATGCTTCCATTACAGTGGCAGGCCAGAAAAAGTTAAAGAAATTGTTTCCTAAAGCTAAATTTGTTGATATTTCTAAGAAATTAGTTGAATTACGAGAAACTAAGACGGTTAATGAATGTAAGTGTATTATGAAAGCTTGCCAAATAACAGATTATGCTTTCTCTGAATTAATTAAAAAGATAAGAAACTTAAAAACAGAACAAGAAGTAGCAGATTTTTTAGAAAAGAAGATTAAAGAGAAAAATGGAGAATTAGCTTTTCCTACAATCGCAGCAATGGGAAAAAATGCGGTTATCCCTCATCATCAAACTTCTCAGCAAAAACTTAAACGAGGATTCTTATTATTAGATTTTGGCGCTAAGT
>CAZXEM010000063.1:0-6485 GCA_964639875.1 uncultured Methanosarcinales archaeon
AGTATATTGGAAGATTAAAAGATATGATGGAATATTGTTTGGTTGATTCTTGTGTAAAAACCCTTTATGCTGAGTTTGTTAACAATTTAAAATTAAATCCTGCTGAGGAGGAGATATTAAGTTTACATTTTTTCAATCCTTTCGATTTAAATCTTTCCATTTTAGACAATGAGGACCAGAAAAATTTGGAAAACTTACTTTATAAATTTGTTAGTTCAGAATTAAGAAATGATGCGAAAAGAAAGCCAATTATAAGATAAACTAAAAAATTATACCAAAACTAATTTAAACCACAACTATTTCTTTTTAATTTATGACAACGTATAAACAAGTGATTTTAGTAAGGCAAGATCTTAAATTACCAAAAGGAAAATTAGCAGCTCAGGCAGCGCACGCTTCAGTTGATGCTGTCTTGAAGTCAGATTCTAAACTAGTAAAAGCTTGGCGAGATGAAGGAATGGCCAAGATTGTTCTTAAAGTTAAAGATGAGAAAGAACTTATCAAATACTTCCAATTTGCTAAAGATAGTGATATTACTACTTCTTTGATTACTGATGCCGGGAGAACAGTTATTGCTCCTGGGACAAAGACTTGTGTCGGTATTGGCCCAGATGATGAAGAAAAGATTGATCAGATTACCAGTGAGTTAAGTTTACTTTAAATCAATACAAAAACTTTATAAATAGACTCCGTTCTTACACTTCAAGATGAAACTTCCTAAGACTGGTAAGAGATTATGTAAAACGTGTAAGAAGCATACATTACATAAAGTATCTCAGAATAAAAAGAAAAGTCCTAGTCCACTATCTAAAGGTTCTAAAGTTAGGGCTAAGAAAAGAGGTCAAGCTCAGGGAGTGGGTAATCTAGGAAGATATTCCAAACCTGCAGTTACCAAATTTAAACGGACAGGGGCAAAAAATACTAAAAAAACTGATTTACGTTACGTTTGTTCAGTATGTAAGAAAATGAGTTGTCAAGCTTCAGGAATAAGAGCTAAAAAGGTGGAATTCGTATAAAATGGCAGAAAATATAGGACCTAAAAGTAAATTTATTAAAGTAAGATGTTCTAAATGTAAGAATGAACAAATTATTTTTGGCAATGCTAGTACTTTAGTACAATGTTTAGTTTGTAGTAAAGAATTGGCTTATCCTACTGGTGGAAAAGCTAAGATTGCCGCTAGAGTTTTAGAAGTATTAGAATAATTTAAATTGTTTTTATTTCTATTAATTACGCTTATTTTTTTAACAGCAAACATTTATAAATAAGCTCCCTTCTTAACAATCTATGTTTTATAAACGTTCAGGAATGCCGGAAATAGACGAGGTTGTTCTATGTAAAGTTACAAGGATTTTTCCTAATTCAGTCTTTGTTGATATGGTAGAGTATAGTGATTCCGGGATGATTCACATTTCAGAAGTATCTCCAGGAAGAATTAGAAACCTGAGAGATTATGTTTCTATCGGAAGACAAATTGTTTGTAAAGTTTTACGAATAGATAGAGAGAAAGGGCACATTGATTTATCTTTAAGAAGAGTAAACTCTCACCAACGTCAGGAGAAGTTGGAAGAAGTTAAATCTGAAATGAAAGCTGAAAGTATAGTGAAAACTGTTGCTAAGCGAGTAGATCAAAAAACTTTAGACGTTTACAATATTTTAAGTGAAAAAATCTTTGAAGATTATTCTCACCTTTATTTATGTTTTAAAGATGTTGTTACTGGAGATGTTGATCTTATTAAGTTAGGTATTGATAAATCAATTGCTCAGGAATTAACAAAAATCATCCTGGATAAATTCAAACCTGAAAAAATTAGAATTGAAGGAGAAGTTAAACTTAAAACTTATTCTTCTGAAGGTGTTGAAAAAATTAAAAAAACTCTTCAAGATATTGAGAAAATTTCTCCAACAATTAAATTGTCTTATTTAGGTGCAGGCAGGTACAAACTAATTATTGAAGATGTTGATTACAAACCGGCAGAGAAAAACATTAAACTGATTGAATCTCTTGTTGAAAAGTTTGTGGATAAGATTTCTGAAGCAAGTTTTGAAAGAGAGAAAGATTAAGAAAATGGCTAAGCATATCCATAAATGTGTTTCTTGTAACAATTATACACTTTCTGAAAAATGTAAATGTGGAGAAAAAGCGATAATTCCAAGACCACCAAAATTTTCTTTAGATGATAAATATGTAAGCTTGAAAAGGAAAGTCAGGAAAGAAGAATTTGAGAAGAAATGTTCGGTTTAGTTTTGTTTTAATCCTATTTTAATCCATAACATTTATTAACAATCTCAACTTTACTTAAATTGGTGATGCCCAGATGTCTTTAAAAATAGAACTTCTTAACAAAATTCCTAAACAGCTCAAAGAAGAACCACAACTTCATGCATTACTTGATCATATTAAACAGAATAACATTGAAACTAAGGAACACTTAGCAGATTATTTGAAAAAAGAAATTGAAATTGTTGAACAATGGTTAAAAGATAATAAGAATCAAGGGACAAAGAACATGAAAACTATCCGTAATAAAGTTGTTCATCTGGACCTGTTAAAAAAGTGTTTTAATATTACTCAGGAGTTTTTGTTTTAATGGAAGAGAAAAATATTCGATCATTTGATTGGACAAAGATTCATTATTTTTATCATCAAGGTAGCAATGACCATACTTTAGTGTTTTTACATGGTGTTGGTGGTAATTGGACCGTTTGGAAGAAAGAGATTGCTTATTTCCAAAAAAAAGGTTATTCCACTCTTGCTTTAGATTTACGTGGTCACGGAATGTCTGGAGCACCAAAAACGTTTAAAAAATATCAATTGTTTCGTTTTACTATGGACGTTTCTCGAATTCTTAAAAAAGAAAAGATAAAAAATTTCTCTTTAGTTGGACATAGTTTGGGTGGAGCAATAATAATTAATTATTGTATGCGGTACAAAAATAAACAGCCTCATTCATTAGTTTTAATTGAAACTGCTAGTACATATCCATTTAAACACGATCATCTCTTAAATCATAACCATTATTTGACTCATTTTTTACGTTTTATTTCTGAACATAAACTTACCAAAAAGGAACATTTTTTTCATTTAAAAGATATAGATTTGTCTTATACCGGGATTAAAGAAAATCTTCATTTAATTTCTCATTTATTACATTTGACTCCTTTAAGAAGTGTAGTCAGATCTTTAGACAATTTAGAAAAATACATTTTTAAGAATCAGAAAAGGATTGATTATACTTTGAAACATTTTAATGGTCCAATGTTAGTGATTGGAGGAGAAAAAGATCAAGTTGTTCCCGTGAAATATTCCAGAATTATTAAAAATCTTAACAAAAAAGCACACTTGAAAATATTAAAAGGAGCACATCATTTGGCTATTGTAAATAATGCTGAGAAAGTTAATCATGTTATGGCTAATTTCTTTTCTAATAACATTAAAAAATAGTTGTGAGATAAAAAGTAATTATCCCTAATACTACTCCGCCAGTAAGATCTACCCAATCATGTTTCTTTAGATGGATTCTAGAATACATTGTGATCAGTGCTATGAAAATAAAAAATAGAGTCATTTGGATTTGTTTGAAATGAAAACTAAAAATCAGAGCAAGAAAAATCATTCTTGCTGTATGTAAACTGGGAAATGAAGACGCTTCAAGTTTTCCAATATAATTTTTATAATTTTCTTTTTTTGGTCTATTTTTAAAATAAAATGTTCTAATGGCAACAACACCGACCAAAGTAAAAATTAGTCCAAAAAGTAATCTATAAAAAAGGTTATATTCTTGTAATACTAAAACTAGTAGTAGAATAAGGCTAGTGATGAAAAAACTTCCTAATGAAGTTATATCTCTAAAATGATATTCTTTAATATTAATTTTTTTTAACATTTTTTAGTCTTTTTATTTTTTAAGAATATAAATATTTTTAATTTTTGAATCATCTTTTTTAAATATTTTTTGATCATAAGAATATAAATTAATTTGTGGTTTTAATGTTTTATTTTTTGTAACTGACTCTTTATAATCAGGGTTGACTTTTAACAAATGGTTTAATATTTTATTAACATATTTATTTCTCAACTTTCTATCTTGTTTATAACGTTCTTTCAATTCTACATGGACATGAAATTCAATGTCATGGTTTTTGTTATGTTTCTTTTCCATCTTGAACCTGTTTGTTTTCTTTTCAAGTTCATTATCAGTTAAAATGGCATCTTCAATTTGGTCAGGAAAAACATTAGCACCGTCAAAACTTAAAGTTCCGTCACTTCTCCCAAAAATGCAGAGGAAAGGCAATTTTAAAATATTTTTAATCTCTTTTTTAGTAGTAGAATAATTTTTTAGATATTCTGGTTCATGTTTTTTAATTATGTTTAATAATTCTTTGAATGAAAATTTTCTTCCTTCATCATGTAAATTATATTTTATTTTTGGTGAGATTGCATACTTATCAAGGACAGTAATTTCAAATTCTTTTTTGTTTCCTGGCCCGTCAATTTCCCTAATATAATGCATGGTGGGATTATATTGAAAAATCATTGGTAAATCTTCATGACCAAAAAGTTCTTCTTTCAATTTGTTATTTTTAGCTACTAGTTCCCTAATAAAAAAACTGAAAGGCGTTTCAAATCCAACACCAATGTCAATGTCCGATGCCCCATACGAAGAGACTACTTTTGCTCCTTTTCTTAATTTATTTTTCATGTAATGGACCCATTCTAGAGTTACTCCTTCTCCACCAGTAACTAAATCGATTTTATAATTTTTCCATTTGATTTTCTTTGTATAGTTATCAATCAAATTTTTGATAAAAGGTGGATAACCACTAATTAAGTAATTTCTTTTATTGCCAAACATTTTTAGTGTTTTAACAACATCTTCTGGATCTGTAGCAGTATTTTTTACTAAAGATAAACGTTCCATGGCAGTACAAAACTTTATTCCTGTTGCCCATGGCCCCGTTGACCAAGCACTAAGGACCATGAAATCTTTTTTATCTCCTTCAAAAACATAATTGAATTCAAACTGAATCGCTTTAAAAATATGTGTCTCTTCACTAAAAGAGTGCACCCAGTTAGTTGCTACTCCTGATGTGCCGCCACTTTCATCAACGTTACCTAATTTTGGTAAGTGTCCTTCTCGGCAACGTTTTTCAAAAGAAAATTTTTTAATATAATTGTTTTTGTCTGTTGCGGGTATTAATTGGTTAAATTTTTTTACTGAATTAATTTTTTCAAAGTTTATCCTTTTTCTTTTAAGAAATGAAGCATATGCTGGCGTATCATTTGCTGTTTTTTTAAAAATTGCTAACGCTTTCTTCTTAGAAATTTCTTCAAGAACGTCAGGATTAGTTTTTGTAATGAACATTTTTGTTCTAGAATAATCTGCTAATAAAAAATCTTCAAATCTCTGTAAGATTTTTACAGGAGTTAATTTAGTAATGCTTTTTAACATCTTTTTCTTTTTCCTTTTGTTTGAGTATATATTTTGTCTTTATTAAGCTTTTCTTATTAAATATGTATTCTTTTAGTAATTATGCTTTCACTGGGTTTTAATTATATTCTGAAACACATAAATCTTTTTAAACAGAAACCATCTAATAGTAGTGAATAAAATATTTGATGGTGAATAATATGGCAGATAATGATTATGAATTGGAAGACACTGATGGTCCTAAAACGTACCACATTGATGAGAAAACATTAGATACTGTTTCTGAAGATGTTACTAAGTATCAGGGTATTGAGTATGCACTTATGATTGTTGAAGACAACGATAAACATAGAAAATTAAGAGTTGATGCTGCAAAATCTGTTTTAGGGAATGATGTTGAATTATGTGTCTGTTCGAATACTTTAGAAGCACAGGAAGAATTAAAAAAATATCATCACGGCTCTCCGAATGCTAGATTGGATTTCTTATTAGATTATAATATGGGTGAAAGTAAAGTAAGTAGAAAATCAGCTGAAGGACTTTACATTGAGTCTCCTCATTTTTTACACTATTTGAATAATAATTGTGTTGTTATTTTTAATACTGCTAATCCCAATCAAGTTAAACAAGGGCCAGAGATTATGTCAACACAACATAATTATGAAAATGTACTTTTTCTTATCGCTGATAAAAATGTAGAATTGAAATTAGAGTCTATCCTGAATATTTATAAAGTTTCTAATGAAGAAATTCTTCAGTTAAGAGAAACATCAAAGAAATTTAATTATGATTTGTCAGCGATTTTTGCTGCAAAAAGAGCCAGAGCTAAGAGAAGAAAATAATTAAATATTTAAACGGTCAAAGTAACAATCAATAGTTGTTCCGTTACTGCTTGGTTGATAATGAATAGTAATGTTATGTAATTTTGATATTCTATAAAGATTTTTAGTGCCAAGTCCGCTTTTCTTGTTTTTATCTTTCTTAGAAGAAATTTCTGTAGTGTTTCCTTTACCAGTTGATAAGTATTCATTAATTTCATCTGCTTTTTCTGGAGT
>CAZXEM010000064.1:0-6458 GCA_964639875.1 uncultured Methanosarcinales archaeon
AAAAGAAAAAAATAAAGTTAATTTATTCTTCTGTTGCACTTTCTTCAAACTCTTTAGCACATTCTTCTGAACAGAAAACTAAGGTTTCACCATTAATTTCTCTAACAACTTTTTTGTCTGGACGAATAGCTGCACCACACTCTGCACATTCTTCGATCTTTTCATCCTCGGTGTAACCGCTCATGAACGCTTCTTGTTCAGGATCAAGTTCTTCGCCGTTTGAATTCGTTTCCCCAGTAAATACAATGTTTTCCATTTTAATTTAAGTTTTTCAATGTTTCTTTTTAAGATTTTCCCATATGGGGCATATACCTAACTATTATTCACGATAAAATTCTTCAAGTAAAATTCTTTTAATCTTATTAATTGAACGTTCCCAAGAAAATGAGTAAGCAATAGTTTTACGAGCATTTTTACCCAAATTCAATCTTAAATGTTCATTTTTAAGCAGCTGTTCAATTTTAATCGTAAGTAATGTTGAACTGTTACGTGGGAAAAATATCCCGTTATGGTTCTTAACAACATATTTTTTCATAAATCCAACTTTGGTAACAATTACTGGTAAACCAGTAGACATGGCTTCTAAAGTTGCTAGGGAAGTAGTTTCTGTTAAGCTTGGCATAACAAAAATGTCCATCGCTTTAAGATATTTATGAACATCATCAACAAACCCAGTAATTTTACAATTCTTAGTTTCTTTAAACTCTTTCACCTGTTCTTCAGGTCCATCGCCGACCATTAATAATAACGAATTTTCTTGGTTAGGCAATTTACGGAATGCTTCTAACAAAATCCCTGCATTTTTTTCTTTAGAAATTCTGCCCATATAACCAATAACAGTTTTATTTTTTCCAATATGAATTTTCTCTTTACTAACTCCTTTGTTATGAGAAGGAGAAAGAAGATCAATATCTACACCTAAACGAGCAACAGCCATTTTAGTATTAACACCTTTTTCAACCAATTCAGTCTTCAAATCCTGATAAGGGACAATAATTTCGTCACAACGATTGTAAAGGTAAATTGAAATTTTCTTAATAAAATTCAAAAATAGTTTGTTCAATAACGGCGGGAAAAACTTAGCAAAAAGGTCCCAGGAGATGGTATGAGTATAAAATAAAGTTTTTTTACCATAACGCCGACTTAAATATAAACTTAAATAACTAATTAAAGCCGGTCCTTGAACAAAAACCAAATCTGCATTTTGTAAAGCGTTTTTTATAGTTTTGAAATTTTTTAAAGATAATTTCATGTTCGGATAACCAGAAACTTGAATGTGTTTTGAAGGTTCAACAAAAATTGTTTCCTTGAGCCAACTTTTCTTTAACCGCTGAGATTTTTTACCGAAATTAGGAACAAGTAAAGAGATTTCAAAATTAGAATGAGCACGTTTAATGAACTCTTCCAAAAATCTTAAAGTACCATCTACTTTTGGATAATAAGTGTCCGCTACTAATAATAATTTGATTTTCTCAGTCATTTTATTTTATCCTATAAAACTGCTCTCCGAAGAAAGTTCTGATTTTAAACCCGTTTTTAATCGCTTTAAAGATTAACAAAAACAAAGGATAGGCAACATGAATTTTTTGACTTTTGAAAGTTTTTAATGCTCTTAATTTAAGTTTAAACGTTTTAGTAATGTTAACATATAACGATGGCCAATTAGTTTTGAAAGAAACCGGGTTCCAGACAGAATAAACGTAAAGTTCTGGTTTAGAATTAAATCCAATTTTATTATAAAGTTCCAGAGTGATTTTATTAACAGTACGATGGTCAGGGTGAGGATCTTCAATACTGTGCGTAAATATTTTTACTGGTTTAATCCTTCTTATTAACTTTAACAAATCAGCTTCGGTATTATTTTTATTATAATCACTATGTATTTTCTGATCAGCAAGACCTAAAAAGATAGTTTTCACCCCTAATAAAGAACCAGCATCTAAAGTTTCTTTACCGCGCATGGTTTTAATAATTTTTTCTTTCATCCAAGGATGCGATAATTCTCCGAATGAAAAGATGACAGAATAAACAGTTTTACCCTCATTAATATAATTAGCAATAGTTCCACCAGCACCAATAACAAAATCGTCAGTATGTGCACCGAAAACTAAAATAGTTTCTTTTTTCATCCAAGCCCTCTTTTTTCACCTATTTTATGAAGAATTATTTTTCACTTTAAGTATTTTATTGTTTTTTTAAGAAAATAAACTGCCAACCAAATCTGATGCTTTGGGATAGTTTTACAGCCTTAAGCGAACCATATGGATTTTCTAAGCTAAACTCTCCCTAAATTGATCTTTAGCTGGCAGTATCAGTGAATAGTATAACAGATATATAATATTTTCTTACCACTCATTTAGAACAAAATTCATGATATTTCCAATTTTAACTTTATTTTTACTTCTTTTATCAGCTAATTCAACCAAATATTTCCCTTTCTTTTTTGCGTTCCAAAAAGTAAAAGGTTGAAAATTTTCTTTAATTTCAACAACTTTTTTATTTTCATCCAGAACAAGAATATCAAGCGGGAAAAAGACAAAAAAGTTATGTAAAGAGATGGTTCTTTCTTTATTAAAAACCATTACTAAATTTTTTCTTCTAGAAAACATTAATCCTAACGTTTGTGAAAAAATGTTACGGCAATACTTCTCTTTTTGAGAAATTACTTTTTTAGTAGTTTTATTAGTTATCATTTTTTTTTATAAACTCTTTTATTAGATTAATTTTATTTTCTCTTTTTATAAGTTGATAAAATTTAAGAGCAAACGGTAACGGCAAAATAGGAATTTTTAAACCCAGCCAAGAAACAATCTTAACTTGTTCAAACATGTTAAGTTTATCATTTTCATAGTAAAGGATTTCTGTTTCCACACCATTAATATCATAAGTTGCTGATTTAAATTTTTTCTCAGAGACATATTCTTCTTTAACAAAATAATCTTTTAAAACAGATTTAAACTTTAAATAACCTTCTTTAGTAGTAGCCAGGTCTAAATCATTAACTTTAACTTTCATCTTCTGAACAAAAAGATTAGTACTCCCCTCCAATCTCCAAAGAATATTTTCTTCTTTAATCTTTTCTAAAATTATTTTCAAAGCATTATAAAGTTGTTTTTCGGTTATCATTTAATCATTCAATTTTCCAAATCTCATCTCCAACATAATGAATGTTTTTAATAACTTTACCGCTAGTAGAAGAACGCATTTCTTCTGAGTTCAATAAAGCAATACCAACAGCTAATGATTTCTGGTTATTAACATCAACAATAACAATAAAATCATTTTCATTAATTCCGTCTTCAATTTCTGTAATTCCTGGTCGCATAATGTCTGCGCCGTTAATTACAAACTTTACTGCCCCCATATCAACAGTAATCTTCTTCAAGAGACTATTTTTTTGTAAATTTTTTAAAGTTGGAACTATTTTGTCTTGATAATAAAAAAATGCGGGTTCTTTGTTTACAAGAATTAATTTATGTTTTTCATCTTTAACAATTACCGCTTGATCTTTCTTATGATAACTAATGTCATAACTTTCAATCTCTTTATTTAATTCTTTGACTTTTAATGGTAATTGTTTCATTGTCAATAAAATTCACTTCAATTTTTTATAACCTAACCAAATTAAAACTGCCAAAACAATTCCTAACAAAATAAACTTCAAAGTATCGTTAGCATGTTCCCAGTACCTTATTGTGCCGTAAATGATTAGTAAAACTCCGCCACTTAAAATCCCCGTACTAACTGGATCTTTTTTAAGAAGTACTCCTGTGAAGATTGCTAATAACCCAACAATAACACTAACAATGAAAACTATTTTATCATGTTTAGTCCTTGCCGTATCATAAACATCATAACATTCTTTTGCTGGAGAACAGAATTCTTCTTCTACTGCTTCATATTCTTTAACAGGAACTCTTGGTTTATTAGAATTAGTACCCCAAGTACCTTTTGAATTTAAACATTCTTCTTCGTTATCAATGTCGTACAAATTGTCAGGACAAAAATCTTCACGATCTGGACTTGGATCAAACACTTCTATCCCATAACCGATAAACAAAGCAAAAATGATGGCAATAGTAATTGCAATAATAATCTCTTTCTTTTTCATAATAACTGTTAAATAATTAGTATTAATAAACTTTACTTATTTAAGATCGTGTTAAACCCAAAAAGATTATAAACTAAACAATCTTACTTTTAAAGTATGAGCAAAATTAAACTTAAAAAAAATTTCATGATCAGACATCGTTTAAAGAGAGCGATCCAAAAAGGACTCATTCTTTTAAGTTTCTTAGTAAGCGTAACTGCTTCCAGTGGTAAAATTAGCGCTCATGAAATTGACCGGTTTGCTTCTTTAAATCATAAAACTAAAACAAAGATTATTTTGGTCCAAAAAGAAAATAAAGAACAGTACAAAACTATTTTTAACCAGGTTAAAAAAGGAGAAGAATTTATTAAACTAATTTATGAAACTAAACAAATTGACGAAAAGATGGTGAGAAAATATATTTCTCAAGCAGATCAATTAATCAAATATTTTGAAAGTATGAAAAAGGAGGGATTTAAATTTCCTCGGTTAATTGATGGTCTTAAAGAATCTAAAAAAATAATTGTTGGTTCGATTTTAGATGAATTAAATTCTGTGACAAAATTAGCACTTGCAGAGTGTAGAAGCGTTGCATATGAAAAAGCTGATCAATGGAACAAATCAGATAGTCACGGACAATCAAAAGCGCACTATGATGCAAAAAAATTAATTGCTAGTAATCCTAATTTAATAAAAGCAAAAAAAATGATTACCCTCTTAAAATCATTAGAAATAAAAGATAAAATAATAATCAATGCAGAATTAATTATAGAAAAAATAGAAAAATCTTTGAGTGAGAATTATCCTGCTGACATTTCAATTATTTTAAACAAATAAACTTTACTCAACCAATATTCCAACTTTACCGGGAGTTGCGGATTTACCTTTCACTTCTTCACTCTCATCAGCATTAACAATTTCTATTGTACAAGCAAACTCTTTTTCTAAAAACTGTTTAGCTTCTCCCATAATTTTTAGTTCATCTTCTTGAGAAGTTACCAGTTTAGGCAATTTAGAAACATCTTTAATTAATGAGGGTACCAGTTTACTTATTTCTTTACCTTTAATTTTCATCCCCTCTTCTGCTAAAACTTTTTTCATAATCTCGCCAACGTTCCGAGTAACGTTAATTTCTTGAGAAACAATGTTAAACAATTTATATTTCCATTGTTCTGAAACGAACAAAGTATATTTAGTAGCTTTATCTAACTTAGCCAATTTAAGAACGTTTCTCATTCCTTCAATTGCTGTCCTAACCAAATCTTCACCAGCACTAGATTTCAAACTAACTTTTTCTTCTTCAAATTCTGGCCATGAACTAGCAGAAACTAATTCTTTAGTATTGTTAAGTTCCTCACTCAAATGCGGAGTTATTGGGTTAATCAACGTGATCCAAATAGTTAACACTTCTTTGATAGTATTCTTATCATCCCCACCACGACGTAAGTACCACCGTAAATCATCATAAAAAGTAAAATATACTGTTGAAGCAAGTTCCCTCAAATTATAATTTTTCATTTCATTTTCAATCTTTTTCAAATGTTCATTAGCTCTTGATAATAACCAAGAATCAATAGTTTGACTTTTTGTTCCTTCAACGGCTCTTAATGTTTCTACCAAACTGTAAATCCTTTCTAACGCGTTCTTATAATTCATGACAATCTCTTCTGTCCAAACAACGTCAATATGCGGACTACCAATATGAGCATAATATAATCGCATGGCATCTACACCATACTTTTCAACAGCTTCTGGGATAGGCACAGCGCCGCCTTTACTTTTAGAAATCTTACTACCTTTTCCGGTTACCCACCAATTAACAAAAATTCCGCGTGGCCATTTCTCTTCAGGCAGGATAGCAACATGGTTCATCAAGAAAACTGGAAAATGGACAGTTTTATGTTCTTTACCGCCAAGGTTAAGATCTAACGGATAAAAATAATCAAACTCTTCCTTAATTTCTTGCCAAGAATCTTTACCATCCCCTTTGCCTAAAAAAACATAATCAAAAAACTCTTCAGTTAATTCTTCAGTTTTAATGGTTTTATTTTTAATCCATTTGGAAACAATATAATATGCAGGGTATAACGTTGAATCACTGATTGGTTCAATGGTCCATTTATCATCGAAAGGTAACTTTGTCCCTAACCAACTGCCAAGCCTGGCACAAGCCCGATCTGAGAACCAATCTAAAACGTTCGGCATATTATCATGATACTCTTGTGGATAAATTTTCATCTCTTTAGCTTGTTCCTTACTTCTTTCAGTAAGTTCTGGATCAGAATATTTAATGAACCATTGATCATCAATCCGTTTAATAATAACTTCTTTACCGCATCGACAGACAACTTCCTCACTTAAATCATAA
>CAZXEM010000065.1:0-6449 GCA_964639875.1 uncultured Methanosarcinales archaeon
ATTTTATTGATATGTTTGTAATAGATAAAATTTATGATCAACAAGCATGTCAAAGACAGGGAATTAGTGATAAAAAAGTTTATTTTATGATTCATTCAGGTAGTCGAGAGTTAGGATTCGCTACTAATGCATATTTTTCTAAATTATTTAAAGAGTCTACAAATCATCAAGATTTTAATCGGCGATATCTAAAAGCAGTTAAAGAAGCCGTTGCTTATGCCAGCGCAAACCGGGATTATTTAAGACAACTAATAGAGCAGTCTTTAATAAATACTAATGGGTATCCTGTAGATACCAAGACAATTTTTGACAAACCTCATAACGATATCGAAGTTCAATCTGATGGTTATAAAATTAAAAAAGGAACTGCATCTTTAATTCCGGGAGATGTGTTTGTAATTCCGGGAACTGCAGTTGATGCTGCTTATCTTGTTGAGGGTTCTTTTGGATTAGAAAATTCTCTAGGTACAATTAATCATGGGGCAGGTAGAAAATATACTCGAGCACAAATATTCTCAAAATATAGAAGAAAAAAGTTTGACAATCTATTTAATGAAATTGCTCTAAATGTAAATCCAAAAAAGATGATTGAAGAAATACCAAAAGCTTACAAAAACATTGATGATGTTATGGGTTCTGTTGAAGAGTATGATTTAGCGAGAAGAATAGCTAGATTAAGACCAGTAGGCGTTATAGTTGAAAGGTAGTTTGGAATAGAAAAGTATTTAAGTTTCTAATATATTGTTAAAGTTATGTCAGTCCTAGATGAAATTAAAAAGATAATCGAAGCAGCAAAAAAAGCAAAAAAAAAATTAAACAAAATTAAGAATAAGGAAAAAAGAGAAAAAAAGGTTATAAATACTGTTAAAGCTTTAATAGAACTTATTATTAAATTGGACTTGAAAGCACTTGATGAATTAAAAAAAGAAGAAGGAAATGAAGATTTTGTAGAGTTTTGTGAAGAAATTTGGCTGCTGGCAACAGAAGCAAAGAATGATATAGAAAAATTGGATTACGAAAGTGCTAAAGAAATTTTTGACAAAATAATTTTAATTGGAAAACATGCATTAATTGAAGGTAAAAATTTAGAAAATATCAAGAATTGGGATTTTGATGATGATCGTCATGTTCCGGGTTATCATCTTCATATTCGTTATAAAAAAGAAAGAACTAAATGGAAACTGACCTACAAGGACAAAATTGTTTATTATGAAGCACATGCCGAGGGTGATAAACTATCAAATTTCCCGAATGCAGACAAAGTTAGAAATAAATTAAGAACAAATTCAAAAATAAAGTTTGAAGCAGAAATTAAAAGGGGTGGAACATTAGCCCAACCAACCCCGGGAAAAGCAAAAATATTTTAGTTTATTTTTAAATTAGTATATGTATGACCATCAGTTGCATTAACAACATAGAGCATAAAAGATCTTTTTCCTACCAGAACTTCATTAACTTTTTTCACATAAGAAGTAGTACTTTCACCTAACATCAATTCATTTACACACCCAATATAGGATTTCGAATCTCCTTTACTTTCGGTATAATCAACGGCACTTAAAATTAATAATTCTAATGGGTCATCCAGAGACAAATCTGCTGATTTTAAATGAGAAAGTGATTCTCCGGTTTCAATGTATTGATTAAAAGCTTTAACAACTTCTGGATAATCATCATCAAAAAACTGGTGTATCAAAACAGAATGAACACAATCTTTTCTTTTTAATAAATAATCTCTTACAGGATTTAATCTTTCATGAGAAAGTTCTTCCTCACAGGCATGAACAGCTTCTCTAACAACATAACCACGTGGGTCATCAGTAATTGGATAACAATCACCCATTAAAACTTTATTTTTTTTAACAAAATCTTTTAATTCTTTCTCACTAATATTTTCAGAAAGATATTGGTTAATTGTTTCACCAAATTCCAATTCAAACTTAAATCTTTTTCTATCTTCTTCTTGCTTTTCTTCAAATAAAGTTTTTTCCAGAGGCATTTTAATTTAATATTTTCTTTTATTTATAAACTTTTCCCTTAATTACTACTCTAGAATAACTAAAAACGCTCCTGCTATCCATTAACGCTTCTTCCCTGAAATAATAATATACTGCCAAAGAAGTCCACGTTTTCTTATTACTTCTACATTAAATCCGGCTTTTGTAAAAAGATTTTTTAACATTTGATCATTTTCAATCCACTTAACATTAGGGATGAAATAAAAGAATTTATCAAAATCTACGAATACTATTTCTCCGTTTGGTTTAATTGTTTTTGCTAAACTGTTTATAATCTTGCTTGGATTTTGCATGTAAGATAACATCCCTACAGAAATAATTCCATCAACTTTCTCTGCAAATTTTAATTTAAAATCATCTAAGTGTGGATGATGATATACTGAAACGTGTGGTAAATGTTTTGTTCTTTTAGAAGTTAGTTCAACCTTTTTCTCACATAAATTTAACGCATAAATTTTACCTTTTTCAGTAACTTTTTCTGCTAATTTTTTTGTTAATGTTCCAGTTGAGCAACCATATTCTAAAATCACTTTACCTTTCATCTCACCCATATCTTTCAACAGTTTATTTCTGATAGTAAAAGGAAAAAATAATTTTTCTCCTAACAAAACAAAGTAAGATAAATATTCGTTTACGTTAACAATTGCTTTTTGGTTGTAAAACATTTCTACAGTAAAGTAGAACGGAATACCTAAAATAATGAACGAGCCAGCAAGTCTAATTATTGACCAGGCAACACCCACCTCAATATTTATCCAATTGATAACTAATAATATAATTCCGAGAACCATGATTATTGGAACGAAAGTACCTCCTGGAGCTTTGAACGGTCGTTCTAAATGTGCTTCTTTCTTTCTTAAGATGGGTACTGCTAAAAGGATTAATGATAGAACAATCATGCTTAACAGGACATAAATTAAGTAAATTGTTCGGTAAGGGTCACCCCACTTAACAATGTAACCACGGAATATAAACCATGCAAAAATGGAAATTATTATTGTTTGAAAATATACTGCTCTGTATGGCGATTTGTGTTTCGGATGTAATACGGCAAAATGTTGCAAGAATAGTTTATCCTTTGCCATTGCTCTGATTAACCGTGAACTAGCAATCGGCCAGGCAGCAGCAGCTCCGACAATAACTAAATACATTCCGAAAACAACGAACGTTTCACCAGTTTTACCTAAAGTGTTAAACGCTTGTACTGCGAACGGTCTGGCATTACTGATGTAACTTTGATAATTAACTGTTCCTAAAGAACTGAAAATGTAAAGGGTCATGATTACCCCGCAAATGACTATTGCGGAAATGATTAGTTTGTGTAACTTTTTAGGGTTTTCTGCTTCGTTAGCCATATAAGTTACTGCTTCAAAGCCAAGGAAAGCTTCACTGATTAATAATAGGGATAATGATAAGTAAGCGAAAATGCTAACCCCTGCATGACGGAAAAAAGGTTGCATCATTTCTAATTTGAACGGACTAACTAATTGTCCTTTAAACAGAGCTGGAATACTAATAAAAGAAGGAATGGTCATTGCAAGAATCACTATTGTAGCGATCATTCCGAACACTACTAACATTGTTGCTCCTGCATCAATACCGCGGAAGGCCATAAAGTTCAAGACAATTATCCAGACAGCTGCAAAAACTAACCGAAGAATAAAATAGTTAGCATAAGTTGTTGGAATAAAATATTCAGATGCAGCAACAAGGTTAAGGGCCATTCCAAAATTTCCGGCAATCCAAATTAACCAGCCAGCAAAGAATGATATTGATCTGCCATAAGCACGTTTACAGAATTCATAAGTTCCACCAGAAGTTGGATGTAAAGTTACTAATTCTCCAACGTACATCATCATTACTCCTGCTAATATGAATAATGCTATCCAAGCAAGGATTGATGCCGCTCCAGAACTGATTACCCCTAAACTTGGTAAATAAAATAATGAACTGCCTAAGATTGAGTTGATTAAAATAAATAAAATTACTGGATTGGTAAGTTTTTTTGCTCCTGTAGATTCTCTGATCCCTAATTCTGGTTGAACTGGAACATTTACTGGTTTTTGTTCAGCTTGTTTAGTTGATGTTACTTTTTGATTAACTTGTGGGGGTTGTTGTTGTTGAGGATTTGTTGGAACTTTATTTTTCTGTTTAGCTGGATCAGTAACCATAAATTTCCAAAATTCTTTTAAGCCCATCTATTAACCTCTTTTTTTAATATATTAATATTTGTTAGTAAATTTTTCTTGTTTATAAAATTATTGTGGGAGTAAACTTTAAATACCCTAAAATATTACTTAGATTCATGAACGAGTTTTGGGAAAAAGTTGAACATTGGAACGCAAAGTTAATTTCTCCTGCAATTGTTGGATTGATTTTTGTTATTGTTGTAGAATTAGTACCTTATTTTAAAGATTTTTCTCACCATTATCATACTTATATTCTTACTCTTGATTATATTATCCTTGCCATTTTTGCTGTTGATTTAACTTTTCTAGCTGTTAAAGCAAAAAGTTGGAAATTCTTTTTCAAAAATTATTGGTTAGATTTTGTTGCTGTAGTTCCATTAGTGTTATTCTTTACAGTATTAAGCAGAATCTGGCGAGCAATTTCTGCTGCTGGTCAATTAGGGGTGGGGCAATCAATTTTACATTCCTCCTTAGAAGTACGTAAAGGTGTAAGTGCGGCAACCAGAGGAGGAAGAATTGCTAAGTTTGTTCGGTTAGGAGCAAGATCCTTACGGGTAATTACAAAATCTAGATTGTTTACCAAGTTAACCCACCATACTAATAGACATAAGCCAGCAAATAAAAAGAATTTGCACAAAGTTCTTGAGAAAAGACATTCTAAGAAAAGAAAGTAATATTAATTCATAAATATTATAAATAAAACAAAGCTAAATTTCTTTACAATGGTAAAATTAGATGAGTTAATGAATTTAGATATGGAAGATGATATCCTTTATCTTACAACAACAAGAGATGGATGGGTTCCAGTAGGTGGTGAAATAGTTGGAACAATTACTGCTTATTTTTCATCAATTGCTTTTCGTATGTTAGGTCAACCAACAACAGATGCTGAAATTCCTGATGAAGCTAATGCCGTTTTATTCAGCCCATTAGAAGAAATTGCATCCACAGACAAAGGCGTTAAGTTCCAAGCAACTTTGTATCAAGTAGGTCTTCCAGAATATAAATTGGCTTCAGAAACATTGGCCGCAGATAAAATGACTACTTAATCATCTAACTCGTTTACCATAAACAAAGATTTCTGTTTTAAACAATCTACTTTTTTTACTATAATTCACAGACAATTTTTCTTTCTTAAACAAAGCCAACATTTTCTTTTTGTCTTCAACTAATAAAGCGTTAGGAGTCATATTCATAAAACCGTTCTTGACATAAAAACAAAACTTACCTTTTTTATTAAGAACTTTTTTTACGTCATGAACAAACCCAGCTACGTCTTTAACATGCCCTAAGTCATTAAATGAAACGAAAGCATCTACTTTTCCAGATTTTGTAGGAATATTTAAAGTTCTCAGTAAATGTACATCAATATGTTTTCTATCTTCAGAAGAAACTTTTTCTTTGAACACTTTAACTTCTTCCTTTGATTGATTAGCAATAATTACTTTACGGAAGGGCATTTTTGTTTTAACAATTTTCTGAGTAAACGTTCCCATTGGAGAATTATAAACCATAATGTTAGATTTTTTATTAAATGGTCCAACCAAAGAAATGATTTTGTTAAAAGTAATTTTAGGTAAAGGAAGTTTGTGATAATGGTGTGATAGTTTAGCCATCAAGTTTCTTCGTAAAGTAACGTACTTTTTATCATAAAATAGTTCAATTGCAAAGTAGGCAGGAATTCCGAAAGCGACTAATCCAGCAGAAATACGTAAAATGTCAAAAGCACTATGAGTTTCTTTGATAAACATTATTAATAGAAAGACCATAAACAGCATCGTGATAAGAGGGCCAACTTTTCCAAAAACAACTTTATATGGTCGTTTTAATTCCGGTCTTTTGAACCGTAAAATAACTAAACTTAATAAAACGGCAGAATAGACAATCAGAATTAAAGGGATCAGCATATGCAATAAAGTTTCGTACGAACCTGCTCCAACAATCACTAAAATTGAAACCACTAAAACTTGAAACATAATTGAAACATACGGACTTTTATGTTTAGGATGAATTTTTGCAAATTGAGTAAAAAATAGTTTATCTTCAGCAATTGACATTAACAATCTTGGTGCGGTTACAATCCAACCGGCAGTAGCACCAATTACGGAAATAAAAATTAATATTGCAAAGATTATTCCTCCAATACTTCCAAAATGGACACTTCCTAAATCTTTTAATGGAGCTACAGATTCTGAGAATTCTGCCCAAGGAATTGTTCCCATCGCTGTAAGAGCTAAAAAGA
>CAZXEM010000066.1:0-6093 GCA_964639875.1 uncultured Methanosarcinales archaeon
ATATTCTAATAAGCCTTCATTGAAAAGTTTTTTGTTGTTAAGATAAACGCTTGCCTGTTGAACTAAAGCGTTGGAAATACTTGTTGGCTTTTTAGAAGATAAAGTTAATTTTTGTTTGTTTTTGTTATGGCAATACAAAACGTATTCATTATTTTCAGAAAATAATTTAAGACAATCGCCAGTTTCAACTTGTGTTGCAATCCATTCTATTCTAGAACCACCCATAGCTTACTTTAAGCTTAAATCTCTTATAAAAGTTATGAAAGAATACTACTTAGCACTGCTGATTTTAACATCGCTATCAGGAATGCCAATATCAACAATTACTGTTTGATCCTTAAATTTCTCTAAACCTTTTTTAATGTCATGGAAACAAACAATTAAATCAGCCTGACAAACTTGTTCTCCCTCTCCTGTGTCTCCATCCATCCCTGAAGGAAGGTCCACAGCTACTTTTAACCCCTTTTGAGAATTAAAATAATCAATAGCAAAATTTATTGGGTCTCTAATTTCGTCTTTTATTCCCATGCCTAACAAAGCGTCAATAAAAATGAAATCTAGGCTTTCTTGAAAACGAAACTGTTTCAAATCTTCTTTTTCTTTAACTTCAATTACTGTAACTTTACTTTTAATTTTATCATAGTTAACTTTTGCTTCTTCACTTAATTTCCATTGGTCTCCAAAAAAAATAACGATCACTTGGTAGCCTTCTTTATAGAAATGTCTAGCGGTAACAAAACCATCACCACCGTTGTTACCCTGGCCGGCAAAGATTACTATCTTTTCATTATCTAACTCATATTTCTCATTAATTACATCAAAAACTGCTTTACCAGCATTTTCCATTAATTCTTGTAGGGAAATACCTTGCTGGACTGCTTGATGTTCAAGTGCTTTCATTTCTGCAATAGTAATCATATTTTTTCATAAAAGTTGGTTTTATATAAATAATTTTCCCGAAATAATTATATACATTAAAAAAATTGAACAGTTCTATAAACAGTTAATGAAAGACCGGAAAAAAGAAATTCTTTAGAAATATATACTTCATTAATACTTAAATTTATATATTATCATCTATTTAGAAACATAATGGTTAGAGGATACGATTTAAAGAAGTACGAAGTTAACACAAAGTATAATCTGAAAACACTTTGGAGTTATTTACGTAAGTATAAATGGTTAGTATTTGTAATCATTTTAATCGCTCTAGCTTTAGAATTAACCAGTTTCTTTGATAATTTCATTTTCAAGTTTTTAGTAGATAAAGCTACTGAATATTCTAGTGGAACAGTCACTATGGACGGATTTATTTCTTATCTTCTTATTATTCTGGGGGTATTCATTTTTGTCCGTGGTTTTGTTGGGGCAGCATTGTGGTTTGCAAGAGTAAAATTGTTTAACCGTTTAGAAGGAAGGTTAATGAACGATATCGAAAAAAGTTCATTCTGGCACGTTTTAAATCTGTCTTACCGTTATCATTTGAACAAGAAAACCGGATCAATGATTTCTCAATTTACCAGAGGAGTAGGAAAAATTGAAGGTTTATTAGACTCAATTGCATTCAATTTCCTTGGTGTATTTTTCCGAATAGTTTTATCGTTGGGAATAATTGTTTATTTTGATTTTACTACTGCATTAGTTATGTTTTTAATGATTACAGCTTTTATCAGTTCAGGAATAATTATTACTAATAAACAAAGGGTACCGCAAAATGAAGCTAATTATCGGGAAGATATTCTTAAACAAAATATTAGCGATGTTTACATGAACATTGAAACTGTAAAATATTTTGGTAAAGAGAAACGAACGCAAGGTTATTTTGCGTTACTTTCAAACCGGTTAAAAGATGCAAGAATTAAGTTCTGGGACATTTTTTCGTATTACATTAGTATTCAAAATTTTATCATTACTATTGGTACCGCTTTGATGTTTTATTTCAGTTTTAAAAGTTTCATTTCTGGTGAAATGACTTTAGGAACAATCACATTAATTTTTTCTGCAGTTTGGAAATTAGTACCACAACTTTTCGGTTTCTTGCACGGGTATCGACATTTTGTGAGATGTAACGTTGACGTTTCCGCTTTGTTTGAAACATTTAAAGAAAAGAACGAAGTTGTTGATGCACCTAACGCTAAAGATTTAAAAGTAAAAGATGGAAAAGTTAAATTTAAGAATGTATATTTTTCTTATCCGTTAAATCAGCAACAGCAGTCTAAACAGAGAAAAGTTATCAAAAATTTTGATTTAAATATTCGACAGAACCAAAAGGTTGCTTTTGTTGGCCCTTCCGGTGGTGGAAAAACCACCATGATAAAATTACTTTATCGACTTTTTGATATTGACCAGGGTCAAATTTTGATTGATGGGCAGGACATTAGTCAAATTACGCAAGAATCTTTACACAATAGTATGAGTGTTGTTCCTCAAGAACCAATCTTGTTCGATAATACTATCTGGTTCAATATTTCTTATGCTAATCCACAAGCTAGTAAAAAACAAGTTTGGAAAGCAATCAAGTTTGCCCAACTTGACAAGTTCATTACTGCTTTACCAAAAAAAGAAAAAACTATTGTTGGCGAAAGAGGAGTAAAACTTTCTGGTGGTGAGAAACAACGTGTTTCTATTGCTCGAGCTTTATTAGCTGATAAGAAAATCTTAATTTTAGATGAAGCTACTTCCGCCCTTGATTCGGAAACTGAACGAGAAATTCAAAAAGATTTAGAAAAGTTGATGAAAGGCCGGACAACAATCATGATTGCGCACCGGCTTTCTACAATTATGAAAGCAAACACGATTGTAGTTATCCAGAAAGGTAAAATTGTTGAAACTGGCACTCATAAACAGTTGACTAATAAACGTGGCGGATTGTACAGAAGGTTATGGAGTTTACAAGCCGGCGGTCGGTTGTAAGAGAAGGTTTTATATATTTCATTATATTCTTTTTTTGAATGGTAGATGTAATTAAAGTTAATAATCTTACTAAAGAGTTTAAAGCTAAACAGAAAGAAGCTGGCCTGAGAGGTAGTTTGAAAAGTGTTTTCAAACCACAATACAAATCTCTTAAAGCGGTAAATGAAGTTTCTTTTAATCTTAAAAAGGGAGAGATGGTTGGATTCATTGGCCCGAACGGTGCCGGTAAGAGTACAGCTATTAAAATGATGACTGGAATATTATTTCCCACGGAAGGAAAAATTTCTGTTCTTAATTATAATCCACAGAAAGAAAGGAAAAAGTTAGCTTTCAAGATTGGTTCAGTGTTTGGTCAGAAACCGCAGTTATGGTATCATCTTCCTGCAATTGACACGTTTAATTTGTTTTCTAAAATTTATGAACTTGACGAGAAAACTTATCAAAAAAGGTTAAACCGGTTAGTTGAACTTTTTGATGTTAAAAGTTTTATCAATCAACCAGTAAGAAAATTATCTCTTGGGCAGAGAATGAGATGTGAACTGATTGCTTCTTTATTACACCAGCCAAAAGTTTTATTTCTTGACGAGCCAACAATCGGATTAGACATTGTTGTTAAGAAAAAAATGCGTGAACTGATCAGGAAATTAAACAAGGAAGAAGGAATTACGGTTATTTTAACATCGCACGATATGGAAGACGTAGAAAGTTTATGTAAACGGTTAATTATTATTAATCATGGAAAAATTGTTTATGACGGTCCTACAAAAAAAATCAGGGCAGAACATTTAACTCGTAAAAGGATTGTGGTTGTTCTTGAAGAAAAAGTTGATAATTTAGGTATCAAGAATGTTAAACAGCTTTATCGAGGTGCATATAAACATGCAATTGAAGTTGACACTGCCAAATATCCAGTAAGAGAAGTAATAAAAAAAATTCTTTCTAAACATAAAGTTAATGACATTACTATTCTTGATCCACCAATAGAAGAGATTATTGAACAAATTTTCAAAAAAGAGGTTTAATTTTGGGATTTAACAAATATGTTGAAGTTGGAAAAATTAGTTTATCTAACAGTCTTGTTTATTTAATGGACTTTTTAGCTAAATCACTTTTTATCGGTTTAATTATTTTCATTTTCATCAATTTGTGGAAAGTAGTTTATGGAGATAGTACTTCATTAATTGACGGTTTTACAATTAACATGATGGTTTGGTATTTGGTAATGACAGAATCTATTGTTACTAGTCAAGGTAAGTTATTAGAAGAAATTGGCGAGGAAATTCGTTCAGGGAACATTGCTCAAAGTTTAAATAAGCCCTATAATTTTATTGTTTTTAAGTACGCATCTGGGTTCGGAAACACTTTTTTGCGTTTCATCATGACTTTTACTATTGGTGCTATTATTACTTTAATTTTTGTTGGCGGGATAAATGTCCAGCTGGTTCATTTACCTCTAATTTTACTTACTGTTCTGTTTGCTTTAACAATAAATTTTTTAATGATGGCCCTGCTAGGAATTTTCGCGTTCTGGTTAGAAGATGCTCGGGCATTACATTTCATTTATCAAAAATTTGTTTTTGTTTTGGGCGGAATGTTATTACCGTTAGAACTTTTCCCACAATGGTTAGGTGATTTTAGTAGAGTTTTACCATTCAGTTATGTTGCTTATCATCCCGCAAAGTTATGGGTGATGTTTAACTGGTCAGACTTTGTTAATGTTATCATGAACCAGTTATTTTGGATTGTGATTTTTATTATTACTATTGCTCTTGTTTATAGAATCTGTATTGAAAAAATTAGTATTAACGGTGGCTAAAGATGGGAATTAAAAATAATTTAATCTTACTTAAAGAGTACATGAAGATTGCTTTAGCTAGTGCCATGGAATACCGGTTCAATTTTGTTTTGCAATCAATAACAATGATGCTTAACGATGCCATTTGGATTTTGTTCTGGTGGATTTTTTTTAGTAGGTTTAATGTTGTTAATGGTTGGCAATTGAAAGAATTGTTAATGTTGTATGCCGTGGTAACTTTTTCGTACGGATTTTCAGGTTTCCTTTTCGGTAACCATCACAATATTGCTAACATTATTGCTGAAGGGAAATTAGACTTTTATTTAGGTTTACCAAAAAGTGAACTGTTTCATCTTTTAATTAGTAGATCTAGCGCTTTTTCTTTTGGTGATGCAATTTTTGGTTTAGTATTGGGGATAATCTCGTTCAGCATTTGGCAATGGCCGTTATTTTTACTTTTAATTACTATTGCTGCAGTAATTTCGATCAGTTTTGCAGTGATTGTTGGTTCTCTAGCTTTTTACTGGGGTAACGCTGAAGAAACTGCGAGAACGTTAAATTTTGGGATGCTTTCTTTTGCTATTTATCCTTTACCAATCTTTAAAGGGTTTGTAAGGGTTTTAATATTAACAATTATCCCAGCCGGTTTTATTGGTGGAATTCCTGTAGAACTATTGAAAAATTTTAGTTGGCAATGGTTAGGGTTAAGCATTTTAGTAGCAATAATATTTTTTACAGTTGCTATCTATGTGTTCAGGAAAGGATTGAAGAAGTACGAAAGTGGGAATCTGATCAATGTGCGAGTATGAATAATGAGAACAGCTGCAAGAGTAATAATTGTAAAAAATAATAAAATACTTTTTATTCACAGAATTAAGTACGGAAGAGAATATTATGTTCTTCCCGGCGGTGCGATTGAACTCAATGAAACTTCGGAACAAGCAGCGATAAGAGAAGCTAAAGAAGAAACTAATTTTAATATTGAGATTGACCGATTACTTTTTGAAATGCCGGAAGAAGTTAAGGGCGAAAAGAGATACGCTTATTATTTCTTAGTAAAAAGTTTTAGAGGAGAATTAAAGTTAGGCGGTCCAGAATTGGAAAGACAATCTGCAGAAAATCAGTATATATTTGAATGGTTATCTGTTGAAGAATTGGATGGATTATTAGTTTATCCAGAAGGGTTGAAAGAGAAGGTTAAAGAAAGTAAAATCTTATAACAAATAATAAACGCCAATACTTACCAGAAAACCGATAATAGAACCGACTGTAACTTGTAACGGGGTGTGGCCCATTACAAAATGAGTTTTTTTCTTAATTTTTAACTTTTTCATGATTTGGTTGATAACTATACCCTCTTCACCAGCAGTCCGACGAACTCCAAA
>CAZXEM010000067.1:0-6041 GCA_964639875.1 uncultured Methanosarcinales archaeon
GTTGATAGGTGCGTAAATGTCTGGCTAAGAACAATGGACGGAATGGGCAATAATGAAGGGCTAATTTTTGTTGCTGCTACTAATTACCTAGAAAAGATTGACGATGCTTTACTTCGAGCTGGTAGATTTGATTATGTTGTTGAAATACCTAAACCTAACTTATCTGGAGTGGAAGACATTTTCTTTAAACAGATGGATCTTAAAGAACGGAAAGCTGGTCGAGATATTTATGACGTCAACGATTTCGCTGAATTGTCAGAAATGATGTATCAACGAAGAATGACTGGTGCGGACATTGCCGATGTTTTGAAACAAGCTTCATTTAACCAAATTCAATATTTTATGAAATCTTCTGCTGATGGTAAACCAATGAGTAAAGATGAATTGATGATCAAGGATAAAGATTTAATGGATGTCATCAATTTATATGCGCGAGTTAAAGAAGAGAAGAAATTTGTTGGGTTTAATGTTTGATTATCGTTTTCTGCCATAAATCCTGCTAATTCAGCTTTTTGATAAAAATATTGGTCGGAAAGTTTATATCACTCCTTTGCTATTGATAACCAATAGATATAGTTATAACTTTATTAGCGGCGTAGAGGGGGTGGTAATATTAGTTACTTCTTTTGCAGTGTAAATTATTAGATCAAATTAAGCGAGAAAAAGTTAGAAAAAGTTAGAAAGGAGAAACAAGTCTCTCCCCCTAACAATACCTCGCTAAAGGTTAAGTTATTGAAAACATAATTCATATTTAAAATTTGTGGAAAAATGGATAAAACGAAACTAAATCAAGAGTTGAAAAAACAAATTGAAATTCGAACTTGGATTAGAAAGTCATCTCCACTATGTCCTAAAAATAAATCTCCTTATCAAAAACATGTTTCCTCATAGGTAATATTGACTAACACTATTAGTTGATTAATGACAAGTTTTTATGACTTTCCTATGGACTCTGAACTTAAAAATAAGACTGAAACCCCCCTGGAAGAAAAAGAAAGCTTAGATGAAATAGTTTTAAATCCATATTCTAGAATGATCTCTGAAATCCCTTATTCTCCAAGTAAGAAATTATTAGATATTTTAAGTTATATGGTTCTTCATCCTCCTAAAAGGTATCAGATAAAATATTTTTTTTCTATTAATGAATTAGTGAGCGACCTTTCTGATTATGAAAGGTTAAAAAATGATTTTGCAGAAAGTGTTGATTGGGCTTATAGTATTTTTTCATCTTGGATGAATGACATTGAGGATTCAAAAGTAAATTATGATTCAGTTTCTTTAGTTAAAGATATTAGTTCTTCATTGGAGGGAATAAAAAAAGCCGTTACCTTACAAGGTAATTCTGAAGATGTCCAAAAATTCTTAACAGAAATTAACGGAAAGTTAAAACATCCCCTCTTTCCACCCCAATTTAGTCATTTAGGAGAAATTGCTACTAAGACCGCTTACATTTACAGAAGTTGCGTGATTGAAAAAGGTAATCAAGAGACTTATCAATTATGGGAACAATTTCGGAGGAAGTTTGTTATGGGAACTTATCCAGAAGTAGTTTCGGCTTTAGCAAAATTGCCAAGTTATGTTCCCCCATCATTAACAACTTTTATTTCTGATGCTATTGAAAATATCAGTGATACTGAACATTTAACAGAATTAATGAGGACCATTTCTGAACATTATCATTTGTTTAACAATAAAGAGATTAATGCTTTTTTAGAAGGGATCAATAAACAATACCCTGCTACTGCTGAAATGGCAGTTAAACAACTCAATCAAAGAATGCAATTACGTGCTTCTGAAAAAGAACTTCTTGCCAGAGAAATCGAAGAAACTAGTGAAAAAATTTATCTTTTAGAATTGGATGACCCTGAACCTTACATTCGTAAAAAGGAACATGATATCTCTCTTAGTTTAGGTCCAGATAAAGCACACGAATTTAAAAAAAATATCAGGATCTTTGAAGATGTTGGAATTGGCAGTCTAACTACTTTTATGAACCTTTATTGTAAATTTTTAGAGAAAAAACTTTCTAAAGAAGATGAACGACATTTTGGTTCGATGTTGGGAAGTTTAAGTGTTTATTCTAAAAGGAAACAAGAAAATAAAACTATCCTTGATAATATTTTAAGTAAAGGCCCTACTAAAATAAATTCTTCGTTAAGAAAGAAACTTAAAGCAGAATACGATGCAGAAATAACTCATGTTTGGGATTTAAGACCATTACAAGCAAATCTTTATTCAACTTATCATGCTTTTGCTAATTATCAAGAGGTAGTCAATCGAAAATTTGAGGATAAGAAATATACTGGGTTTCTTGATTTCTTATTAGAAAAAGATTATTTAGAAGAAGATATTTTAGTTGTTGCTGGCGGTTGTGGTTTGGCTAAAAAAGAAAGTTTGTTAGTTAAAAGACTTAGAGAAAAAGAAAATCGTCAAGCAGAACTTTTATTGATTGATAGAAACGAACAAGTTACAAATTTAGCTTTGTTACATTGTATTCAAAAGGGACTTTATGGCCTTTCTGATTTGCCACCGGTACTTAACATTGATCTTACTAAAATTTCTCCAGAACATTTTAAAGAATTTCGAGATTTAATGGATCGACAAATTTTGTTTACTATGTTTGGTGGAACTCCATTTAACCAACCGAACATGTGGGAAATGTATGCTCGGGAAAGAGATATTTTTGCACTGCGAAAATATGGACCTCATTATGATCAAAATATATTCACCAGAACATCTGCCTGGATAAAAAGTTTAATCGCTGAAGAAAGATGGATGATTAAAGCAAGAGAACATGTTAACAAGCCAGATTTGTTAATCACAGAAGGAGATTCACGAAAAGATTTAAGTTATTATTGTCAACCATCATCAATTGAATTTTTGAATAAAGGTATCTCTAATCGTTATCAAATCTATCCTGACGATTTGTTATCAAAAAATCCTTTAATTACTATTGATGAAAGTGAACAAAAAATGAAATCGTTTTATTTGATTCGGGAAGAACACCCTCTTAACAAAGGCATTCATCATAACGCTCAAGCCATTTTAGTGATTGATTCCGGGACTTTGGATGAAGATAAATTTAATAGCATGATGGCCAATATTGGCTGGCAGAATGATTTCTTTTATCATGATAATTCAATTATTGCTGTGAGTCAAGTAGCTAAACCTGTAAGGCCATATTTGGGATTGAGACATTTCGTTTCAGAACATGATTTAATTAGTAGAACTTGATTATTTGATTTTTTTTATTTCAGGGAAATAATCTACAATATATTCTTTGTTAACCATAACAGTACGATAATGTCTAATTAGTTGACCAAAGTTACGTCTCAATTCTTTAAGATTTTTTCTTAATTCTCTATTACTTCTAACTTGGATTTCAAATTCTAAATCTGCTCTCCCAATAGCTTCTGTTACGTAAGTTACATTATTATTAAGTTTAAGATACTCTTTCAATTTTAATCTTACACTAGGATTAACGTCGGCCAGTTTAAGAAATATTTTATAATTATGATACCCTAACTGTCCAATATCTATTTTTGCTTTAAAACCAACAATAACTTTCTTCTCTTTCAAGTTCTTAATTCTATGCTTAATTGTGTTCGGGGCAACTTTAAGTTTGTTAGCCATGTTTAATAACGGTTCTCTGGCATTCTTAGAAAGGAACCATAAAATTTGCATATCAATTTCATCTAAAGAGATGGTTTTAGTTTTACCTCCAATAATCCTTTCCGATAAATCATTTTGATCGTAAATGTAATTGTTCATGTAATGATGAATTTGCGTAATGATAGTAACAAAAGAATCTTGGAAATAACCCCCATGTTTTTCTAATATTTTATCAAAAATTTCTTTAAACTCATAAACGTTTTTTGCCCAGATTAAGATTGCTAAATCGTACATCTCTTCTAAAAGAACTACCCACCCAACAGATTTTAACTTTTTAAGATATCTTAATATTTCTTTTTCTTTATCAATGTCCACATCTCGGAACCTGATAAACACTCTGAAAACCATATAACCTAATTTTGAATTATCAATAATGGCATAAAAATTTCTAATAATTTTTTGGTCTACCAATCGTTTGATTCTGTAATTGACAACTTCTTTTGATAATCTTGTTTTTTTTGCAATAATAGAATTTGCTTGCCTGGCATCTTGATCGAGGCAGTACAAAATAGCTTTATCTTTAGCATCGAGACTAGAAGTAGAGGGCATACTTAGTTGAATAATTTTGGATTATTTAATTTTTGTGGTAAAAAACTGCAAAAAAAGTAGAATTGATGCTTACTTTTCCAAATGTTTCTTTAGTTTCATCAACGCATCATTACGCATGCTAATCTTATTTTTTTCTTCTGCAGAGAAATCGCCAAGAGTTTTTTCATAACCTTCCGGCATGAAAATTGGATCCCAACCAAAACCAGTTCCAGTAGGAGTAACAATTTTTCCGTTCAACTCCCCAACAAAAAAATGTAAATCTGTTTCATTAGAATAACCAATAACTGTTTTTGCAATACATTTATTATTATCATATTTAGAAACAAGTTCATAAATTCCTTTGTTACCTAAAGAATCTAAAAACCATTTGATTAATGGACCGGGAAGACCGTTTAAACATTCGAAATACAGAGAAGTGTCTTCAACAAAGAATTCTTCCTCTCTATCTTTAGTAGCAACTTCCAATTTTTCTTTAATAATTTCCATTGGATCTAAAGATTGTATTTCTGGAAGATCTAAATCAATCCCTTCAACTTCAGGAACGATTGCTTGTACTTCTTTCAATTTTCCTGGGTTTCCTGTTATAAAATAAAGTGTCATTTTTACATCTCATCCGGCGCTTTGATCCCTAACAATCCTAAGCCGTTCTCAAGAACTTGCCTAACAGAATCTACTAATAACAATCGAGCTTTCATCTGTTCATCTCTCTCGCTAATCACCGGACATTTATGATAGAATTCGTTAAAAGCTTGCGATAAAGAAATTAGATGATTGGCAATGTGATGCGGTTTGTAATTTTTTGCCACTTTTTCAATTGCTGTTGGAAAATCGTATAACAATCTAATCACTGCTTTTTCTTCATCTAAGTTAAGAAGTGAAAAGTTTATCTTTGAAGTGGTTTTCTTTTTAACCTTTCTTAATATTGAACTTGCTCTTGCATGTGTATATTGGACATAAGGTCCCGTTTCCCCTTCAAAGCTAAGCATTCTGTTCCAATCAAAGTCAATATTTCTAGTCCTTTCATTACTTAAGTCTGCAAAAATTATTGCTCCTACCCCAACTTGGGTAGCGACTTCCCTTTTATTTTTTAAATTAGGATTTTTTTCTTCAATAATTTTTTCTGCTAGTTTTATTGCTTTACCTAAAACATCATCTAAAAAAATAACTCTTCCTTTTCTTGTTGACATTTTTCCTTCAGGAAATCTGAAAAGACCGAAATCAACATGAATAAATTTATTAACATCTTCACCTGCTAATTCTAACACTTTAAACAGTTGTCTGAAATGTAATTTTTGTTCACTGCCAACAACATAAACTAATTTTACTGGATCATATTTTTTTAAACGATAATAGGCAGCTGCTAAATCTCGAGTATGATAAGTTGTGGCTTTATTAGATTTTATTAATAATATTGGAGCCATTTTATACTTTTCCAAATCAACAATTAAAGCCCCTTCAGAAAGTGAAGTTATTTTTTTTTGTTCAAGTTTTTTAACAACAGCATCCGTTTTATCAATATAAAAAGCTTCTCCATTATAAGAATCAAACTTAACATCTAACATTTCATAAATTCTCTTGAATTCTTCCAAACTTAATTTTCTAAAAGAATTCCATAATTGTAAATACTTTTTATCTCCATCTTCAAGTTTTTTAAATGCTTCTCGGGCTTGATCATCTAATTTATCATCTTTCTCTGCTTCTTTATGGAACTGAACATACAATTTTAATAAATATTTAATTGGATCTTTTTCTAACTCTTTTTCTTTACCCCATTTTTTATAAGCGACAATAAGTTTTCCAAATTGTGTGCCCCAATCTCC
>CAZXEM010000068.1:0-6012 GCA_964639875.1 uncultured Methanosarcinales archaeon
ACAACAATACTATTGGAGTTTATTCATTAAGTTCTTTGAATAATACTATCATTAACAATAATTTGCTTGATAATTCAGAAGGTATAAACCTTTCTTCTTCTGATAATAATAGTATTTACAATAATTATTTTAATAACACCAATAATAGTATTGATCCCGGAACTAATGAATGGAATACTACTTATGCCTGTTCTAGTACTACTATCAATATTGTTGGTGGAAACTGTACTGGTGGTAATTTTTGGTCAAATTATAATGGGTCTGATAACGGAACAGATACTGCACCAACTAACGGTACGCCATGGAACATTTCTGGTGATGGGGTTGGAGATACTTTAGTCCCTTACAATGATTCAGATAGTATTATTGGTGGTGACTATTTACCTTTTGTCCTTTCAATTTGTGGTGACGGAATTAAAGAAGCTGCAGAAGAATGTGACGGTACTCAGTTTGGCGGTTTAGCTTGTGAAAATTATAGTGCTAGTTCCGGCTCTTTAAGTTGTAGTTCTAGTTGTACTATTGTAAGTTCTGCTTGTACTAACACAACGGCAAGTAGTAGTTCTTCCTCGGGTGGCGGAGGCGGAGGCGGAGGCGGTAGTAGCAGTTCCGGTGGAAGCGTGGTACTTAGCAAAAAAGATAACTGTACTCAGGCATGGGAATGTGGCATTTGGAATGCTTGTAGTAATGGATTACAAACCAGAACTTGTCAAGATGTTAATCAATGTGAATCTAAGAAAGATAATTGGGAAGTTGATAATGTTATTACCAAACTTAAACCAACAGAAATGAAATCTTGTGAAGTAGCAGTTCCAACTTCAGAATCAGTAATCCCTCCTGTTGAAGAAGAACCTTCTTCAGCAATTTTACCTGCAATTATTACTGAACCTACTCCAGTAAGAACTTTAGCATTATCTTCATTAGCATTATTAGCAGTCTTTGGTGGAATATTTGCTTACTGGCAGTTTGCTTATGGACCAAACAGACTTAGAAGGAAACTTAAAAAGATTGTTCCTTTATTGGATGAAGAATCTTCAGAAGTTATCAAAGGCAAATATTTAGGGATGTACAATTTGTATTTGAAACTTTCTGAATCACACAAACAAAACTTTTACTCTAAGTTAACGGATTTAAGAGAAAAAGTTGAAGTGCAACTGAAAGCAGAGAAAAAAATTGGAGAATTGATTCAGCAAGAAAATAAAGGTAATATTGAAGATCAAAAAGAAAGGTATTTAGCAATGTATCAGAATTATCAAAAATTGCCTGGAAAAGTTCAACAGAAATATTATCAACACATTGTTCATTTGAAAGAGCAGTTGGAACGAGGTAAGTAAGAATTTCTGTTAGTTGATTGTTATTATTTATAATAGAAAATTATATAAAACCTATCAGATGAATGTGTTTAACAAATAAATGGAGTGTGTTTAAAGTGGAAATAAAAGATTTAAAACCAAATACTGGTAATGTTGACCTTGTTTTAGAGGTCGTGGATAAAGAAGAACCAAGAACTTTTGAAAAGTTTGGCAAATCTGGAAGTGTTTGCAACCTTAAAGTTAAGGATGCTACTGGCGAAGTTAAAATGACTTTGTGGAACGAAGATATTGAATCTGTTAATGCTGGCGATAAAATTCATCTTGAAAATGGTTGGTGTTCAGAATTTAGGGACGAACTACAAATCTCTTCAGGAAAATTTGGTAAAGTTGAAGTTTTAGGTAAAACTGAAGCTAAAGAAGAAGCTAAACCAGAAGTAGCAGCTGAACCTACAGAAACTCCAAAAGAGGAATCCGTAGAAGCACCAGTTGAACCTGTTGCAGAACTTAAACCCGCATCAGAATTACCTCCAACTCCTGAATCTAATGATGACGTTGTTGAAGAAACTATTGAAGAAGAAAAAGTTGAATAAAAATTAGAATGAAACTCTTACCCTCTTTAAGGCAAAAGAAAAGGTACATCGTTTTCGAAATAATTGCAGATGAAAAATTTTCGTTTGCTGAAGTTAAAGAGGAAATAGATAAAGTCATGAAAGAATTTTGGGGACAGTTAGGGTTAGGGAAAGCGTCTCCCTTAATTTTGAAAGAAAGGTTTAACGCAGATAAGCAAATGTTTATGGTCAAAGTTAACAATAAACATGTTGATGAACTTAAAGCTGCATTAACATTAAGCAAAAGTATTAAAAGTATACCAGTTATTATTAAATCAATAATAACATCTGGCACGGTTAAGAAAGCCAGTAAATATTTATCATAAAAAGCGAGGTGGCTATAAATGGATAGACAAACAGTTGATAAGATGAGTTATGATCGTTCTATTACTATGTTTTCCCCTGATGGAAGGCTGTTACAGGTAGAATATGCAAAAAAGACCGTTAAACAAGGTTCAACCGCAATTGGTCTTGTATGTAAAGATGGTGTTGTTTTAGTAGCAGATAAGAGGGTAACTTCAAAGTTATTGGTTCCTGAAGCGATTGAAAAAATGTTTAAAATTGATGACCATATTATGGTTACAGCTGCAGGAATTATTTCTGATGCTCGAGTTTTGGTTGACAGGTCTCAACTAAAAGCACAACAACATGCAGTAACTTACGATTCAAAAATTGATGTGTTATCGATTGTAAAAGATATGTGTGACTTGAAACAAATTTGTACACAATCAGCAGGATTACGTCCTTTCGGAGTTTCTTTACTGGTTGCTGGAGTTGAAGAGGATGGTACTATTAAATTGTTTTTAACTGAACCGTACGGATTATATTTCCAGTACAAAGCAGCAGTAATTGGTGAAGGTGATACAGAGATCGAACCAGTTTTACAGAAAAAGTACAAGCCGAATATGTCTGTTGAAGACGGGATCAAGTTTGGTCTTGGGTTAATGAAAGATTTCTTGAAAGGAGAATTTAACTTTGAAAGGGTAGATGTTGCTTATGTTTCAAGTAAAGATCAACGTTATACCAAGTTAAGTGATGACGAAATCAAAGCACGGATGAAATAGTTTTTCAATTTATTTTTCTTTTTCTTTATTTGTTATTTACTTTATCTTGATAGAAACTTAAATAAACTCTTTCTTATTCCACTTAATTATGGCAGAAAAACTTAATTTAGCAAGAATCAAAAAATTCGGTGAAAATTTTGAAATTAGTGTAGACCCAGACCTGGCTTTGAAATTTAAACATGGTGAAATTAATAACGTCAGAGAATGCTTACAGTCTGAACAAATATATTCTGATGCCAATAAAGCTTTAGTAATCCCTTCTGCAAAATTACAAGAAATTTTCAAAACTGATGATCCGTTGAAAGTAGCTGAGATTATTATTAATGAGGGAGAAATTCAATTAACTTCTGATCACCGAGCAAAAGAAAGGGAACATAAACTTAATCAATTAATTCATCTAATTAGTAAACAAGCAATTGATCCTCAATCTGGATTACCTCATCCTCCAAACAGAATTGAAGCTGCTTTAGAAGAGGGAAAAATTCGTTTGGATGATAATAAATCTGTAGAAGAACAGTTTGACGAAGTTGTTACTAAATTAAGGCCAATTATTCCGATTAAGATTGAACAAAGAATTTTACAGATAACAATTCCTGCTACTTTTGTTGGAAAAGCTAATGGGATTATCAGAAGTAATAAAGTCCTGGGTGAAGATTGGCGTACTGATGGAAGCTGGTCAGTTAAAGTAGAAATTCCTGCTGGATTCCAAGAAGAGTTAATTGACAAACTGAATTCTATTACCTCTGGGCAAGTAGTTGTTGAAGTTGTTGAGAGTTAATTAATTTTTTCTTTTTATCATTCTAACCAACAAATTTATAAAAAAGGAGCGTATTTTAAGTAAAAGTGAGAGAAAAATATAAAGGAGATATCCGTTCGAATTCTCACAATATCGAATAACGGATATATAAATAAAAAAATGAGTAATATATTAAAAAAGGAAAGAGAAGTAGTTATACCTGGAGAAACCATTGCAGAAGGCATGGATTATTTACCTGGGGATAACACTTACAGAGAAGGTGAAAAAATCTTTTCAAAGGTTTTAGGATTAGTAGGAGTTACTGGAAGAGTAATGAAAATTACACCTCTATCAGGACCGTACATACCTATGACTGGTGATAAAATTATCGCTAAAGTGTTTGACATTACAATGTCTGGCTGGCGATTTGAAACTAACACTGCTTATTCAGCAATGATGAACGTTAAAGATGCATCTTCAAGATTCATTAAAAGAGATGAAGATTTGAGTAAGATTTTAGCTATTGGCGAGTATGCAGTTGTAAAAATTACCAAAGTAACTTCACAGAACTTAATTGATTTAACAATGAAAGAACCAGGATTGCACAGCATTTCTGGTGGTAGATTAGTTAAAATTAATTCTCAAAAAGTTCCAAGAATAATTGGTAAACAAGGAAGCATGATTTCTTTAATTAAAGAAAAGACTGGATGCAACATTACTGTTGGCCAAAACGGTATCGTCTGGATTAAAGGCGAATCAGAGAAAGAATTACTTGCAGAGAAAGCAGTTAAAATGATTGAAGCTAGATCTCATGAAGAAGGTTTAACTGAGAAAATGGGTAAATTTTTAACAGGAGGTGAGCAATAATGGCTTACACTGAAAGAGTAGACGGAAGAAAATTTGATGAACTAAGACCAATGGAAGCTAAAGCTGGAGTTATTCCAAACGCAGATGGTTCTGCTTTAGTTAAAGCTGGTAAAACTACTGCTTACGCAGCTGTTTATGGGCCAAGAGAACTGTTTCCAAGATTTAAACAAAATCCTAAAACTGGTATTGTTAGATGCCATTATGGAATGATGCCTTTCTCAGGTTCTGGTGAAAGAATTCGACCAGGAAATAGTAGACGATCGCAAGAAATTGCAATGGTAATAGAAAAATCATTAAACGCAATGATTGATTTAAGTGCATTTCCTAACGCAGTAGTTGATATCTATGTTGATCTTCCTCAAACTGATGCTGGAACAAGATGTGCAGCAATTTCTGCGGCATCTATTGCTTTAGCAGATGCAGGAATTCCAATGAAAGATATGATTTCTTCTGTCGCTGTTGGAGAAGTTGATGGTACTGTTGTCGCTGATTTATGTTATGATGAAGAAGCTTACGATGCGATTGTTTCAGACATTCCAGTAGCAATGACCCATAACACTAAAGAAATTACTTTACTGCAAATGGATGGAGAAATATCTAAAGAAGATTTAATGAAAGCTTTAGAAATGGCATCTGTGGCAACAGATAAAGTTTACGAATTACAAATGAAAGCTTTGAAAGATAAGTTTGCCGTGAGGTTAGAAAAATGATAAGTAATAAAGAAGCAATTTCAACACTGGCTAAAGTTGGTAAAAGATTGGACGGTCGAGGATTACTTGATTATCGGCAACCAATTCAACTTGAAACTAATATCTCTTGGACTGCTGAAGGTTCAGCTAAAGTTCAAATTGGTGAAACTGTAGTAATGGCCGGAGTAAAGTTAGCTATTGAGAAACCTTACAACGATACTTCTGATCAAGGTGGAATCATGATTAATGCTGAACTTTTACCATTAAGTTCACCTGAGTACGAATCTGGTCCTCCAGGAATTAAAGCTGTTGAATTAGCAAGAGTTACAGATCGTGGTATCAGAGAAGCTAAAGCTATTGATATGAAGAAACTTTGCATTACTCCTGGTGAGAAAGCTTGGTTTGTAATTATTGATATTGTTACTATTAA
This sequence comes from uncultured Methanosarcinales archaeon, assembly GCA_964639875.1. Taxonomy (GTDB): domain Archaea; phylum Nanobdellota; class Nanobdellia; order Woesearchaeales; family GW2011-AR9; genus CAZQLW01. The sequence goes on from CAZXEM010000068.1 coordinate 5,705, forward strand.
CGATGCTGGAAATCTTTTTGATGCTGCAAGTTTGGCTGCATTAACTGCTTTGAAAGCAGCAAGGTTCCCTGAAGTTGATCCAGAAACTGGCGCTATTAATTACAAGAAGAAAACCGATCAACCTTTACCTATCTTAAAAGAACCGTTAGCAGTAACTGTTTACAAAATCAACGGACAATTACTTGTTGATCCTACAACTCAGGAAGAGCATGCTTATGATGCTCGATTAACAATCGCTTCTGATGAGAAAGGAACAATTTCTGCAATGCAGAAAGGTGGAGAAATGCCTTTAACAATTGAAGAAGTTG
>CAZXEM010000069.1:0-5966 GCA_964639875.1 uncultured Methanosarcinales archaeon
TATTCAAAAAAGTTGAAAAACTTTTCAAAGACCAATGTGTTGAAAGAGGTTACGGTTATATGGGAAATCCTGGAGCGGGACATTTCGTTAAAATGGCCCATAACGCTATTGAATATGGAATGATGGGTGCAATTGCTGAAGGGTTTAAAGCAGTTGAAAAACAAGTTCCAACATTTAAGATTAATATCAAGGAGGTTGCTAAAGTTTATTCTCATGGTAGTATTATTGAAGGGAAATTAATGGGCTGGCTTTGGCATGCGTTCAAAAAACCAGGTTATCTTAAACAAATTTCTTGTGAAGTTCCTAAAGGAGAAACTGAAGAAGAGATGAAAATGTTGGAAAAAATGAGTAATATGCCCATCTTACATCAAGCACATTTAATGCGAGAACGTTCACGGAAAATGAAAGTATGCGGTCAGTTAATTGCGGCAATGAGAAACATGTTCGGTGGCCATGCGATTATTAGAAAACAAAAAAAATAATTTTTTTATTTTTCTTTTCACTTATACTTCTTGATATTCAAACAAATATTCTTACCACCTTTATCAAACTCTTCTTTCGCTTTATTAATAATCTTCATCGCTTGCGGACAAGTATTTACTAAAAATATATTATTTAAATCTCCAGGACTAACCAACTTTTTCTTCACCGGCTGTTTTTTCATCCAATCAATTAACCCTTTCCACATTGGTCCAAGTAAAATGATAGGAACATTATCACAAATATGTTTCACCTGTAATAATTGCCAAGTATAAAATAATTCTAAAATGGTACCAATTCCACCCGGAGCAACCACAACCACATTAGACAATTTCATAAAATTATCCAACCTGCCAGAAAATTTGTCAAACCCCCTCTTAATGTCGAGATGGAACCCATCATGCTGCTCAAATGGAAGATTAATAGTTAACCCAATCGAATGAGAACCATTATTTTTTTTCTTCTTCCTGCCCGAATGATGACCGCGAGAAGCCGCATCCATTAACCCTGGACCGCCACCTGAAACTAAATCCATATTATTCTCAGCAATCATGCTAGCAAGAGTATTCACCAACTTGTATGTCTTCTCACCTTTCTTAGTTCTTGCAGATCCAAATATCGCTACCCGGAAATGTTTCTTATTAATTTTAATGTGTTTCATATTATCACCCAAATGTAAAAGCATGAAACGTAAACCCTTCTTTTACAACTAATTTCAAAGTATACTCACCGTGATTACCTTCAAAAACATTATATAACTGAGGTTCATCTACAATAACAAAAGCTTTTTCTCCATCAAATTGAACATCACTACCGGCTTGTTCTTTAGAAACATATGAATCACCAATAAATACTTCAACTTCTACTGGCTCTTGAAGATTATCCGCGACAATATTAACAGAACTAGCTAAGAAACCTAAAACAATAATGTTCTCATCTTCTTTTGCTTCTAAATTGTCTGTGTTACTATGCCATTTCCCTTCCAAATAAATAACATCCCGAATAATATCTTCAGTTAAAATATAATCAACAGTATTTCCAAAATTTAGTCCACCAGAGTTACCAACATCTTGATCTCGTGGTAAAGCAAACTCATAACCTGCATAAAGTTCTCGAGTGTTTGCCAATTTAGGGGTTTTATCGGGCATATCAGAAAGTACAACTTCTTCAACATCCATCCCAATTTCAGCTAATAATTCTTGAATTACTTTTTCAGTCTGATCATAAGCACCTTCTCCAATATGGTCAAAACGGATATAACCTTCAGAATCAATTAAATATTTACGTGGCCAAAAACGATTTTTATAATTTCGCCAAGTTTCATAATTATTATCTTGTACTACTCGATATTCAACCCCATATTTTTCCATCGCTGATTTAACGTTATCAATATCTTTCTCAAACTCAAATTCAGGAGTATGAACACCAATGATAACTAAACCTTTATCTTTATACTTCTGATCCCAAGAAGTTAAATGTGGTAATGTTCGAATACAATTAATGCACGAATAGGTCCAAAAATCTATCAAAACAACTTTACCACGAAAATCAGATATCTTTATACCTTCTTCTGTATTAATGTAACCAACAATTCCTTTCAACTCTGGAGCTAATGGGTACATTCCGTCTTTAATCATTGGCTGTTCAGGCATTTCTTTTTCTTGAAGTTCAAGTTCTTCAATTTCAGAATCTTCAACCCCAACACTCTCAACTATCTCGGTTTCAAGTTCTGAAACAGGACCAGCAGGAGAAACTTTTAATGATTCTAGATAATAAATACTTCCTGCAACTACTAAAAGTACTACAACCAAAATAATTGTTTTTGTTTTCATTTTTTAACACCTACCGAAGCAAGATAAGAGAGAAATGCTGGTATTAAAGGTAATACACAAGGACTTAAAAAAGATACAAATCCTGCAAAGAAAGCAATCCCAATATTTAACCCGCCCATTCCTGCACCCACAGTGCCAATGTTCAAATTAATCAAAATGTTAGTTACAATCTCAAGACTTGCAATCCGGTTCAATTGATTAGTAAATACAAGAACACCAATTCCAATTAAAATAGCACCAAAAAGATATTGAAAATATTTGATCCATTTCCCTGCTCGAATAATTAATTTTCGAGCTTGAGAAGTGAAAAATCCCACTAGTAAAAAAGGAATCCCTAACCCTAATGAATAAGCCATCATTAAAAAGAAAGCCGTCCCTGGCTGAATTACAGCTAAAGTAAGTATCGCTCCTAAAACTGCACCCACACAAGGAGTCCAACCAACTGCAAAAGCCGCTCCAAAAACAAATGAAGTTAAATACATTGAGTTAAACTTTTTCTTAACTTGTAATTTATGTTCTTTTTCAAGAAACTTTATTTTTAATAATCCTAAAAGATAAAGACCAAAAGTGATAATTATTACCCCTCCAACTCTTCCTAACCATTTTTGAATAGAAGGTGCAGTTTCAGATAAAACACTTTGTAATAAGACGCCCACTAAAGAAAAAATTACTGCAAAACCTAAAACAAAGAAAACACTTGCTAAAAAAATTCGCCAATCTCTTTTTTCTTTTACTGGTTCGTTTTGATCATTCAAATTATTTTCTTCAACATCTTTCTTTTTTTTCATTTTATTTTCACCTTCATTATTTTATCATCATTATTTTTAGGAAACCCTCTTCCATCATAATTACTAGTAGTAAAGTATAAATAATTTCCGTAAACAATTACTTCACGAATTCTTCCTAAATTAGAAAATAAAACTTTTTCTTCTAAAACAGTGTCTCCATCTTCAGAAATAATTATCTCTCTTAACTGATTTCCCCTCAAACCTGAAACATAAAGTACGTTTAATTTATCATCAGAAGCTAAACTTCCAGGTGCTAAAGTAAATTCTGAAAAACATCTTAAAGGCATAATTGTGTCTATAGTTTGTTCTTCACAGGTGTTTGGCCAACCATAATCATTACTCATTTCAATCAAATTAATCTCATCATTTTTATTAGGTCCATGTTCTGAAGAATAAAGTTTTCCATTTAACCAAGCCAATCCTTGAGGATTTCTATGTCCGTAAGAATAAATATAATTTCCAAAATGATTATCTTCAGGAATAGAACCATCTTTATTCATTCTCAATATTTTTCCCGCCAAAGAATCAAGGTCCTGAGCAGAACTTGGAACAGTTGCATCCCCAGTAGTGATATACAATTTCCCATCAGGACCAAACTTGATTCTGCCCCCATCATGAAATCGTGCGTTAGGGATCTTATCTAAAATGACTTTTTCTTCTTCCAATTTTTTTTCAACTAATTTAAACCTAGAAACACGATTTCCACTTTCAAGAGTATAATAAAGATAAACAAATGAATTATCCTCAAACTGAGGGTCTACTGCAATACCTAACAGTCCAGATTCACTAACTTCATAAACTCCAATCTTCGCAATATTTTTGACATTTCCATTAACTATCATGTTAACATTTCCTGGTCGTTCTGTAAAAATCATCGTTTTATCAGGAAGAAAATCAATCCCCCAAGGAGTGTCAAGATTTTCTGCAACAAGTTCTAAATCTTCGTTTAACAAACCATTTTCATTATCTGTAAAAATATTAGAATTAAAGAAATAAATTTTAACAAAAAACAAAATTAGAATTACTACAAGAATCAAAAATGAATAAAATAGTAATTGTTTGGTTATTTTTTTCATGATTTAGTTATTCAACCTCAATCCCATTCCAAAAAGCAACGTAACCAGTAAAATCTTTACCCACAGTATCAGTTGAACCATCTTTTGGTTGTGGATAATACCAAGCTGCATTCTCATTAACTTCTCCATCAACAACAACATCATAATAACTCGCTTCTCCTTTCCAATGACAAGTGGTGTGGTGGTTACTTTTTTTCAAAAATTCTTTTTTAACCGAATCAGCAGGAAAATATTGATTACCTTCAATTTCGATAGTTTCGTTACTTTCAGCGATCACTTTTCCATTCCATATAGCTTTAACCATTCTATTTCACTTCCAATTTTTTAGTAATTAACTTTTATCCACAATGTGACAAACTGGACAATACATTGTTATTCCAGTAATGATTAATATTGCTGCTAAAACCCAATTCAAATAATTTCCAAAAGGTAAAGGAATAAAAGTTGCTACAATTATACCTACACCAAAAATTATCCTTGTCACCATTTCCCCTTTAGTTAAATTTTTCATTTTTATACCTCTTTTTTATTTTTCATACAATCCTGTTTCTGGATGGAAAGCGTACCATGCAAACCAAAAATCCCTTTCTTTAACAATATCATTTCCAGTATCAACATCCATAATAGTAACAATTCCGGCTTCATCTCTTTTAACTTTAACATTAACACCGTTAACCTCATCTTCAATTAATCCATCCATATCAATCAAATCATCTTCTTGATATGCTTTGTAAACTCCATTAACTTCAATTCCAAAAATAATTGTTTTAGGATGAACAGATTGATCTTCATTTTCTACTGGGAAAAACAGATTACTATTTTCATAATAACTACCGTAAGGGTCTTTACCATAATTTCTAAAATGTCCGGTTTTTTGACTTAACACTTCTGAATCAGGATGAACTTTTTTCCAATCTCGCCAAACAACAGTATCAATAGAAACTTCAACTAGCTCTTGCCCAGTAAGTTCACCAACAATTGCTTTACCATCAATCTGTGTCCAATATGATTGTGTTTCCCGATCATACATTACTAAATTAGAATTGTACAATTTCCCTGACGTTCCAAACTCAACTTCTTTTCTTTCTCCATTAATATCAATCATTCTTTCAAATGCAATTCCACTTCCACATAACGGACAATAAGTAATCAAAAGAGGATCACCTGCAATATTATCATTAACAATTTCGTGCCAAACTAAAATTTGTAATGGATAAACTCGCTTAATCCCTTTATGGATAATTGCTAACACTAATTCATTATCTTCAATCCATTCGTCTGCTTCTTCTAAAGAAACATATTGGGGATTGTCCAAACTAGGAATCCCATCCATGGGCGGACCGCCAGAAAGAATTTTATTAGGATGAACTAAATATTTAACCCCAGAATCAGTAACCATAATTTCTTCTTCAGAATCTTCAGCAACCTCTTCCATGGGAATTTCTACGTAAACATCTTTGTTGACCTCGCTGTTTGTTAAATCTTCAGTGATTTCATTCTCAACAGGTTTAACATCCGCTCCAATATTTTCTTCAACAATTTCTGAACAAGCAAAAATAAATAATGATAAAATTAGCATAATGATTAATAATATTTTTGATTTCATTTTAATTCACCTCAATTTAATAAAAATAAAAAAATAAAAGTAAAAATTTTTACTTTTTATTCTTAATAATGTTTCCTAACCTTACGGGCATCATTACTAAAGCAATCAAGATTCCAAATAACAACACGTAAATTCCTGTTAAAATTTTTCCTACACCTAATAACTTTAATTCCATTAATGCCGA
>CAZXEM010000070.1:0-5840 GCA_964639875.1 uncultured Methanosarcinales archaeon
AGTAATTATCGCTTTAGATAGTTACGGCCCGATTACTGATAATGCTGGCGGTATTGCTGAAATGGCAGGGTTGGATAAAAAAGTTAGAAAAACTACTGACGCATTAGATTCTGTTGGAAACACTACAAAGGCAGTTACTAAAGGTTATGCCATTGGTTCAGCTGCTCTTGGTGCTTTAGCACTTTTCGTTGCATTTACGCAAGAAATCAAACATGTTATTAACGTACCATTAAATTTCTTGTTAACTGATCCAGCAGTTGTTGTAGGGTTAATCATTGGAGCAATGTTACCTTTCGCATTTTCAGCTGTGTTAATGACTGCAGTAGGAACTTCAGCTCATGCAATTGTTTTAGAAGTTAGAAGACAGTTTAAACAAATTAAAGGCATCATGTCTGGAAAAGCTAAACCAGATTATGCTCGGTGTGTTGACATTGTAACTAAAGCAGCTTTGAAAAATATGATTTTACCAGCAATTATTGCAATTGTTGCCCCTCTAGCAGTAGGATTATTGTTAGGGATAAAAGCTTTAGGTGGATTATTAATTGGAGTTATCTTGTCCGGATTAGTAATGGCTTTGTTCATGAGCAATTCAGGAGCAACTTGGGACAACGCTAAGAAATACATTGAAGATGGTAAACATGGCGGTAAAGGTAAAGATGCTCACAAAGCAGCTGTTGTTGGCGATACTGTAGGAGATCCGTTTAAAGACACCGCAGGACCGGCATTAAACGCTTTGATTAAAGTTATCAATACTTTAGCAATCGTTTTTGCACCATTGTTTGTATTGTACGGGTTAAATTTATTTTAATTTTTAATTTTACTTTTTATTGGAGAAATTATAAAAATAGAATTGTTAGCAAGTAAAGAATTTTTAAAATTAGTTTCTAGAGATTAAACTTACTTACGAAGTCCTCTAATCATCCTTTTAACACTTTCTAAATCTTTCATCAATTGCTGATTTTCTCGTTCAGCTTTTCTATTGATGGCATGATCATACTTAGCATCAACTCTGTCACGTTCAGTTTGCCTGTTCTGGGCCATTAAAATTATTGGCGCTTGAATTGCTGCCAGACAAGATAATGTTAAGTTAAGAAGAATGTACGGGTATGGATCGAACGGTTTTTGAATTAATACCCAGCTGTTAATTCCCATCCAGATTATTAAAAGAGAAAAGAAGATAATGATAAATGCCCAACTTCCACCAAAAGTTGCTATTTTATCAGCTGCTTTCTGCCCTAAAGATAATTCTTGATGAAAAATAGGGTGATGTTTCTGTTTATGGAGATGAAATATATCTTCAGATTCTTTTTTATTACTTTTACTACGAACTTTCTTACCTCTTTTTTTCATACTCTAATGATTATCTTCTTGTTTATATATTTTTTGTTAGAATTAACTTAAAATTTCTCAATAGTTTCCTTAAAAACTTGTTCATAAGTAACAAACAACTTTAACAACTTTTCAAGAACGTGATGAACTTGTTCATCTCCAGCTTCAAGTTGAACTTTAAGTTTTTTAATTTGGGTTTGATTTTCGTGCAATTCAAAAATATGGTCAGCTTTGATAATAAACTGTTTAATTTCATTAATTTCTTGGTGAATAATTTGAAGAACTTCTTTACCCATTTGATTCTGTTCTTCAAAAATCTTTTTTAATAAGCTTGCATATTTACTTTCAAACCCATTCTTTTCTAGGGATTTCTCTTCAGCTACTAGAAGCATTTCTTTTTTTCTCATTCCTTCCAAAATTTTGCCTAAATTAGCTGCCATCTGGCCAACTTCTGTAATGAACTCATCCAAATCGTCATATTCCCAATAATTGAAATTAATGTGCATCACTACAGTTTCAATTGCTGCTAATCGATTCTCAAAATCTCTAAGCTCTTTAATGAAATGTTTACCTAAAGAAATATCTTGATTAAGATGTTCTAAACAAAGTTGTGCTTCTTCAGCCATTTCTCCAGTAAGTTCAACCATCTCCTAAAGTAGATCAAAGATGTTTATAATAGTTTTGTTATAATTAATTATGTTCAGAAAGAAATTTTTGAACCCTTTTTTTGAGAATTAAATATTTTTGGTTATATTTTTTGTATTTTGGATTGTTTTCAATTTCATCACGGGAATGTATTGTTGGTTTAGAAATAATTTCATTTTCATCAAATTGAGATCTTGTTAAATCAATTTCTTTATTATCAACTAAGTTCCAAAAATGTCCCGTGCCATCTTCAAATTTTGTTTTTAAAATTTTACCACCAAAATAATCATTGACAATCAAAGCAGTAATGTAACATTGGCCCCATGCAGGATTTTTTGGAGTCCATTTTTCTTCCATGGGTTGATAACAAGTATCCTTACTCCAGGATTTAAATAATGCTTTCTCAAGAATTTTAATTTTCATTTAACGTTAACTAAATTTAGATTATATAAATTTTACTTAGTAAAAGTATCATAATAAAATGGATAAAATAGTAAATTCAACGAATAATTTATAAGTGAAATAGTTATTATCAAGTATATGGAAACAGCATTATTACTAATCCTAATAATAACCGGAAATTTATGTTTATACTGGTTATTCTTTGGTAAAAAGAAATTTGAAGATAAATTGTATGCACAAGAAGAGGTTAAAACATGCCGGAAAGAACAATAGTTGTTGACCATTTAAAATTTAGTTATGAAGGGATTTTCAGTGCTGCAGAACTTTACGAGATAATTTCAGGATTTTTCTTTGAAAAAGGTTGGGACTGGTACGAAAAAATTAACCAGGAACAAGTTACGTCTGATGGTAAACAAATGCATATTATTTTTGAACCATGGAAAAATGTTAGTGATTATTATATGCTAACGACACGAATAGTATTCAATCTTACAGACATTAAAGATATTGAAGTTGAGCATGATGGTAAAAAAATAAAATTGGACCATGGCCTGATAAAGATTACTTTTGACGGTTATGTAAACAGTGATCGGAAAAAGAAATGGACAAAACCAGTCTATTGGTTACTGGCAATAATTATGGAAAAATATTTTTTCAGACAACATTTCACTAAATTTGAAGATTGGATAAAGAGTGATTTAGACGATTTATTAAATAAAATAAAAACTTATCTTAACACTTGTAAATATAGTTACAAAACATAAAAATGAAAAATGTCCATTTTGAAAAGGAACTTGTAGTTAACAACCGTGAACTAAATTATAAGGGGATATTTCGACCAGATGAATTATTTAGAGTAGTTAATAAAGCGATAGAAGCTCGCGGTTACGAAAAAAGGGAAAAAAGAACTGAAGAAACTGTTTCTGAAAGTGGTAAAATGAATTTAATTGAATTAAGGCCGTTTAAAGAAAAAACTCAATATGCTACATTAATGATAAATATTAAAATTATTTTAAGTAATTTAACAGAAGTAGCAGAAGAAGTAAAAGGTGAAAAGAGACTTTTTCAACAGGGAGATGTTTCTATAGTTTTTGACGCTTGGTCATTAACAGATTACCAAGGTCGATGGGGATTAAAACCGTGGGTCTTTTTTGCTAAAGCGATAATTAACAAGTTTCTCTACAAAATTCCTCTTGAAAGTGGCTTTAAAGGGGAAGTAGCTATGGATACTGCTTACATTTATGCTCATCTTAAAAAATTATTAAATTCTTATAAAGAAGAAATTGGTGTTGTTGTAAACGAAGAAGAAGTTAAACAAAAAATGCAAGAAGAAATGAAAAAAGAAATGATTGAACTTGAGATTAATAAACAAGATTCAACTGATAACTTCTCCCCTTAAATCCCAACTAGTAATTTTTACAACTTTGATTTTAATAATGTCGCCTAATTTATAATTGCCTTCTACAATTACTGGCTTATAAGATTTGTTACGGCCGATCCATTGACCGGCATTTTTACCCTTTTCGTCAATAATAATTTCTCCTTCCCAGTCAAGCCAACGTTCATTACGCATTCTGAAAATGTTGACACAAATGTCTCTAATAACTTTTGAACGAAGTTTAACAACTTCTGTTGGTAATTGTTTCATTTTTGCTGCTGGCGTTTTTGGTCTTGGCCAGAATTTAGAAATGTTAACAATGTCAGGATGAATATTTCTTATTAAGTTAAGTGTCTCCCAATGTTCTTCTTCAGTTTCTCCAGGAAATCCAGTAATAATGTCAGTTGCAAAATTTATTCGAGGAAATTTTTCTTTAATTTCGTTAACTAACCCTAAAAAATCTTTAACTATATATTTTCTGTTCATTGTTTGTAAAACTTTATCACTGCCCGATTGAACAGGTAAATGTAAAAATTTAAATATTTTTTTATCTGCAAAAACATCAAAAAATTCATCTTTAAATTTCAATAAATGGTCTGGATTCATCATCCCTATTCGGATTTTGAACCGGCCAGGAATTTTTACCAGTTCATGAAGAAGTTTTGCTAAATTAGTGTCAAGATCAAATCCGTAACAACCAGTATCTTGTGATGTTATCCAGATTTCTTTAACTTCTTCACTTACTGCTTTTTTAGCTTCATTAACAATGTCTTCAATTGGGTATGAAATTAAATTTCCCCGTGCAGCTTTAGTTTTACAAAATGTACATGCACCTAAACAACCTCTAGAAATCGGAATAATTTCAATGATCGGATTTTTTCTTACTTTAGGTAAATTTAATGGTGGCATCTCACCAGTTTCTAATGCTTTGACAATATTGTCGTTAAGCGCTTCCTCGACAATTTCTACAATGTTATGAATTTGTTTAGTTCCAATTAAAGTATACTTTTTAAGTTTGTCCGGAGCAGTTTGCGCAATACAACCAGCAATAATAATTATCTTGTAAGGGTGTTCAGCTTTAACTTCTTTCAACTTTTTAAAAAAAGCAATTTCACTAGGACTCTTAACAGAACAAGAATTGAGTATTACAATGTCTGCATCATCTAAACTTTCAATGACTTCAAATTTTGCTTCTTGAAGTAATCCCTTCATCTGCTCAGTATCAGCTTGATTTGCTGAACATCCCCATGTTATAAAATATACACTTGTCATTTTGAATTATAATAATGTTCCAAAAGATATTTTAATCTTTGGTTTTTCTCCGTTCCTTCAAAATTTTTACTTTTAGAACAGATCTTTACTCCTTCAATAAACCCCCCCATTTTTAAAAATTTCTCTGCTAAATTCACACTTCTTGTTCTTATTCTGTTCCCATTCAATTTCATATTTAGTCCAATCATCTCAGAAATTTTCATCCATTCTTTCACTAAAGTAGGATGAAAACAGACAAGATATAATGCTGGTCTTTTTTTACCTCTTGCATTGGATTCAGTCACACAACCATCTAGAGATAATCCAATTCTAAAACAAAGTTCAATTAATTCTTTTGGCCTATTGAATAAAAAAGAAAGAGAGGGTTGTTTTTGTTTTGAGTAAATCTCCCAATTTTCAGTTCCTCTTTGTGGCTGATGTTTAGTAGTGGGTGTCCTAGTATAAACCTCATCTAAAACTGTTCTTACTTTTTCATTTCTGGAGAATATTATTTTAATAGTGTTTCTAGAATCTTTTGTTTCTCTTGGATTAAGGCTCAATTCGTTAAGTAAATCTGTGAAAATCTCTCTTAATGTTTGATCAGAACTTGCTAATCTTACCATTCCATAACCATAATCCGCAGAACCGTCAGTAAGAAGAATCGTTGTAAGGATATCAATTAATCCTTCTCTTCCAAATTGAGCTTTCCATATTTTAACACGATTGTTCTTTTCACCTGCTGGAAAAGTTCTTTTTTTAGATAATGTGGTCAATAATGTTTCTGATCTTGACCTAAACTTCATGAAATTTAGTTTTTCATATTTCTTTAGAATCA
>CAZXEM010000071.1:0-5709 GCA_964639875.1 uncultured Methanosarcinales archaeon
TCCATGCATTCATTCTAACACCGTACTTCCAAACACTTCGAGACTCTTCAAAATCCATAAAGATCTTAACATCATACCTCCAAACACTTAAATGCACATCCGTATCTACAAAAGGAGACATACTCGGATCTGCAAAAGGACTACTTTCTTTATCATCATCCATCGACGTCAAATCAACGCAACGATTAACTAACTTGCCTATGCCAACTTTAGATTTATTAAACGCCTTAGAATAACCTAAACCCTCATCAACAATCAAACGACCATACTCATACCTTGCGAAGTTATAAAACATATCAAAAAACAAGTCATTATTGTCATCAATTAAACCCAACATTGGCTGATACTCTTCCTCTGGAAAATATGTAGCCTTAAGATGATAAGGACACAGATATTTGTAGTCCAGATGGATATTCCGATACAAAGCCAAACAAAAATCTTTCAAATTATTCTTGAAAAAATCTTGTTCAAGTATGCCCGTGGCATTAAGTCTCTGAGCAAAATCTTCACCATAAGACTTTATGTCAGCATTACGCTTCAAAGCAAGATCGTACTCTCTTTGCTTTGTTTTCATTTTTTTAATTGCTTTTTCGATTTGGTCCATTTTCATTCCTCCAATTTACCTCATCCACATTAACCAATAATCAGTAATCTACTTTAACTTTCTTACAAATAAAGTTGAGATTATTACATAATTTGGAATAAATACGTAAATAAACGGAACATTTATATAAAAACAGTTATTTTAAACAATTATGAAAAAACTTAACCAATCTGAAAAAAAAGTATTGACTTTGCTAGAAGAAAATGCGCGGATGCCAGCTTCTAAAATCGCTAAAAAAACAAGATTGTCCCCAGAGGGAGTTATTAAAATAATTAACCGACTTCAAGAACAAAAGATAATTTACAAGTTTAACACTAAAACTAATTATAGTTTAATGGGGCAAGAAATTTATCCAGTCCACATAAAACTTAACCAAATTAATTCTGAAATCATCGAGAAGATTAACAAATTAATAAAAAAACATAACAGTTGTGCCTGGCACATTTTTACCGAGGGAGAATATGATTTAATGATGAGTTTTAAAGTAAAATCAAAACAAGATAAAGAAAACATGATTCAGTTGTTACAAAAATTAGGCAATTATATTCTCGATAAAGAAGTTTCTTTAGCTCTTGATTCGTTTGAAATAAGTAAATCTTTTGTTAAGAAGAAAAGGCAAATATTCCTAACTACTAATCATTTAGCATCACAATTAGAATTAAGTAAAGAGGAATTTCAACTACTTGACCTCTTGAAAAAAAATTCTCGTCAAACTGTGTTAGAACTTGCTAAAAAAATGAATTCCACTGCAAGAATTGTTGCGGGAATGATTAAAAAGATGGAAAAAAGTGGTGTGATTAGCGGTTTTAAAATTAAGATTAACACTGCGTTGTTAGGTTATCAACCTTGTACTGCTTTAATTTCGCTGGCCTCATATACGAAAGAAGAGTTACGTAAATTCATCACTTATTGTAAATATAAAGAAGGGATTTATTACGTTATCCATCAAATGGGGAAGTATGACTTTGATATTAAGATTGATGCTAAAGATGTTAATGAGTTCTATCAACTAGTTAGCGAAATTAGAAACGAATTTTCTTTTATCAAAAAGATAACCACTTTGATTTCTAAGTACTGATTGCTTAACGAAATATTTAATATAAACTTAAAGGTTTTAGATTTCCTATTAATTGGATTTGATTAAATATTTCTATTTTTTAAGATTTAATCATCGCTTAATATCTCATTTGTTTTTCGCGCTTAAATATTGCAGTTTATTAAAAATAAAACATTTAAGCAAGTCTTGAAAGTTTTAGAACGAGATATACGCTAAAGAAAACATTTTTAAAACCTAACATATTAGTTAAATTTATGATCAAAAAGTGGTTGATAAGAATTGCAATAATAGTAGGGATACTTATTTTCCTAGGAATTTTAACTTATGGCCAAGTGTTTAACTTTGTGTTAAAACCTTTTTCAGAAGAGTGCGGGGTTTCTTCCGGAATCAATTCCGAACAAGTTTGTGATTGTGATGGATTCAGTTTTAATGAAAATAGATTTGGTGGGTCAACAACATATTGCTTAAGTGATTGTGGAGATTGCACTTGTTACGAATTTGTAAATGATACTAGAAACGAAGTTGCTTGTGAACCAGTAATTGAGAAATAAAACTTTTAAGCATCTCTTAAATTTTCCGTCGTTGAATATCTGTTGATTTTTAAGCAAAAAAACGAAGCCCTTATTTCTTTCAAAAGGCCGGCTTTTTTTAACAAAAAGTACTAAAAGTCGCTAAACGTCATACTTTATACAGAATGTTACCTAAAAAGCCACAAAAAACACCCAAAACGTAACATTTAAATAATCCGTTACCTTTTCTTCGAAGATGAATGAAAAAGTGGTGAAGAAAGGACATAGCAGAAGCCAGTTTCATCTTTCTGAAGAACAAATCAAACAATTGATAAAACACACTGACAAATTAAGGGACAAAGTAATTATCAAACTTTTGGCATATTGTGGATTAAGACGTTTCGAATTGGCAAAAATTAAAATTTCTGATGTAAATCTAGAAACTAACAAAATTAGCATTCGCGGGAAAAAAAATATTGATCGACTCGCGACAATGTTTTCTGATCAACTGATTGAAGACTTAAAAATTTACATGCAATATATATTAAACAATGCTAAACAAGGTTACTTGTTCCCTGCAGTTTCTAGCCTTAATGATAAAGAACATATCACTCCAACGCAAATTAATAGAATCGTTGCCAAAGCAGGCCATCGGGCGCAATTAAATAACCCCATTCCTGAACTTAAGAACATTAATCCCCATATCTTACGCCATAGTTGTGCCAGAATTCTTAAAGACAGAGGCCTTAGTTTAGAAGTAGTTCAGCGAGTTTTAGGTCATTTATCATTTAAAACCACCATGGATCTCTACGGAACAAAAAGTATTTCTGAAATGGATGATGAATTGAAAGAAAAAGCTGGCAATTTGTTTGATTAATATCAGGTCTCAATAGTTCAATATTTGATTGAATTCTTTAAGTTTAGAATATTTAGTGAAAACTTAAATATTTTGTGGCATTAAAGTTTTAACGGTTTAAATCATTAAAATATTTAAGCATAAAACTTTTAAGTAATTATTGAAAATAAAGCATTAAAACTATTAAGAAAAAAATGAAAAAATATTGAAAAAATTAACCAACATAACTTAACTTCTTCTTAGCTTGGGTATCTTCAGCTTTTTGGCCTTTTTCAATGATTCCTTTCAATTTACTTTCAAACAAAGTTGCTTGTTTAAGTAAAGGCTTTGGGTCGACTTTTAAGCCAGTATAAGCGTCTAACGCGCGAATAATTTCAGCAGCAGCCTTACTGTCAGGCATGCCAGATTTCGCTTCTGCAAACAATGCTAAAACTGGTATTTTAATATCTTTAGCAAGTAATGCACCAGTAGCACCAACAATAATTCCTTCCATTAAAGGACTAGCTGCACCTTCAAGTTTTTGGGTCACTTTATGATTTTTATTTGAATAAAAGAATACCCGGTTCGCATCAGGATTAGGACTACCAACACCTTCCAAAGAAATAATCTCTTTTGCGTTAAGTTCCTTAGATAAAGTTGTTATCACCTCTGCTAATTTCCAGCCAAGATTTTTTCCAATATTAATTGCATGAATCAAAACAAGGTTATATTCTTTGTTATAATGAATAGAAATTGGTTCAACAACTTTGTTTTGATGAATAGCAATCATTGCTGGAATTTCTTCCATTTCAACCACACCAATTTTTTCTGTAGTTAAATGGTCCATTAAAAATTCAATCGCAATTGTCCCAATTAATCCAAAACCGGGAAAACCTTCTATAATAGTAACATTTTTTGGTTTTTTAGTTAAACTTAATTTCATTTAATATCACCTACATTTTTGTTATAAATAAGATAATTGTCTAATGTATTTAAACATTTCTAATCTAGCCCATAAATCTTTTTATATTTCAAAATTATTATGCTCAAATATGATTAAAATCACTAAAACACAGCGATTAATATTATATTCCCTTGGACAATTCTATCAGTCGTTAAATCAACCACTTTCTGAGAAACCTTTACGCATTAGAACTTCAAAAATTGCATTCATAGAATTGCTTTTAGCGTCGAAAATTGTTAGCAATCAAGAACGAGCGTTGTATAAGAATCTGGAAACTTTAGAACATAAAAAACTAATTGAATATTATGACAGGAAAATCAAATTCACAGTAAAAGGGATTAAAATCATGGATAGGATAAACAAAGAAGTCGAACAATTTATCGACGTGAAAGATTATTTCCGAGAGATTAAAAAACCGAAAAGGAAGTTACAAACTACTATATCTTGATTTATTAAATATAATATAAAAATACTTAAAGTAGTAATATAATCTCGGAAATGATGGAAAAATACACGTTTAACGAATATGATAATGAGTATAAAGATTTATTTACAAGAGAAAGAGATAATCTCTCTATTTTTTTGCAAGGATCTAAAATAGAACATGTTGGCAGTACAGCAATTCCTGGTTTGGGAGGTAAAAAGATTATTGATATTATGCTTGGATCTCATCATGAACACTTAAGACCATATATTAAAATCTTGAAATATAGAAATTACGAATTTAGAGAAAAAGGTTCAACAAAAGAAAGATTATTTTTCAGAAAGATTTATAGAACAAAAAATTCAGTTACAATTTATCATTTACATATAACAAAGATAGGTAGTAAAGATTGGAATCAAATAATTAAGTTTAGAGATTATTTATTAACTCATCCAGATGCAGTCAAGGAATATGCAAAATTAAAGATAAAAGCTGTTGAAACTGCTAAAGGAAATGGCGAAGTTTATAAAGAAATAAAAAGAAAATATTTTGAAAAGATATTAAAAATAATTTGATTAAACATTAACAGTATACTCAAAGAAATCGTCCCAGGGGTTCTCTAAATGCATCATCTGTTCCTGAGATAGCTTCTCAAAATATCGTCTGAAAGGACGCATACTATTGCCGTGCGCGGAAATAGCAACGTTAATCTTTTCTTTTTTCATTTTTTTCAAAAGGTCTTTAATAAATAATTTAACCCGTTTCTCAACTATCTTGACAGACTCACCCCCAGGAGGAGGAACATTGTAAGAACGATGCCAGATGTCAAACTGTTTTTCCCCAACTTTTTCAATAATTTTTTTATGATATTTACCTTGCAATTCTCCATAACAACGTTCAATCATCCGGTCATCAGTAATGATTTTTTGACATTCAGGATGAAATTTCAAAACATGTTTTAAAGTATCTTTAGAACGAGATAATCTTGTTTTGTAAGCAACTTGAAACTTTTTATTTTTCAGTTTATGAGCCACTTTTTTTGCATCTTTAATTCCCTGCGGAGTAAGTTTAGAATCTTTCCAGCCCGTAAAAACATGTTTCTTGTTATAATACGTTTGCCCGTGCCGGAATAAGTATATTTTAAGTTTCATTTTATATATTTAGTCAATAATTCTTCAATTAATTTTTTTACTTCTTTTACGTTCTCTTTAACTTCTTCTACAGAAATATCTTCACCATAATAATTTATTTGATTTCTGATTTTTCTTAATCTATCAAATTTTTTAGAAATTAAATCTTCATTTTTTTATTTAAAA
>CAZXEM010000072.1:0-5630 GCA_964639875.1 uncultured Methanosarcinales archaeon
GGAATTGGCGATTATGTTCCTGTAAAGAAGTTTAAAAAAGAAACGGGGACAATTATTGGTAGTGATGAAACCTTGAAAGGCGATACTTTTGGCGGGATGGTTGTTGCTGCGGTTAAAGCTGATAAAAAAGTCAGGGAACAATTGGCAGAATTGGGTGTTGTTGATAGTAAAATTCTTGATGATAAAGAAATTAGTGTTATGGCTGATAAGATTAGAAAAATTGTTACTTGCAAAATTGTTAGTTTACTTCCTGAAGAGTATAATGCTCTTAATAAACATCATAACGTTACTGAAATTTTGAACAAGTTACATCATGATTGTGCAATTGCGCTTGATCCGGGTAAACATGTTGTTGACCTTTATCCTGGCTGTAAAGTTGGTGATGTTCAGGAAGAGAAAGCTGAATCAAAATATGTTGAAGTTGCTGCTGCTTCTGTTTTAGCTAGGGAAGCTGCCCTTAAACAGTTCAATTTTCTTAGTGTTCGGGCAGGATTTGCAATCCCTAAAGGGAGTACTCATGTTAAACTTGCTTTAATGGAACTTAAAGATCGTGGTTTAGATTTTAACAATTTTGTTAAAGTTAAGTTTGGTAATGTAGCAGAATTTTTAAAATAAAAATTCTGGGACATTCCCAGAAAACTCAATGTTTTCTGCTAATGTTAAAGAATTCTTATAAGTGTAAAGTTATTTCATTAATTATAGCGGTTTGATAGTAACAATAATTTTATAAACTTCTGAACAAACCCTCTTAAGATGGCCCAACCGGAAATCACTGAGGAGCAAAAGAAAGAGTTTGAAGAGAAACTTAAAAATATGTCTCCGGAAGAGTTGGCAGAGTTTCAAAAACAACAATGTATCTTTTGCCAAATTATTAGTGGAAAAACAACTTCACAAAAAATTTATGAAGATGATAGATGTTTAGCTATTCTTGACATTAATCCTGCTGCTAAAGGTCACATTTTAATTTTACCTAAAGAACATTATGCAATTATGCCGCAAGTACCGGCTGAAGATATTAAACATTTTTACGTTGTTGCAAAATATTTGTCACAAATTGTTCTTAAAACTTTAAAAGTTGGTGGCACTAGTATTTACGTAGCTAACGGTATTGCTGCTAGTCAAAAAGCACAACATTTTATGATTCATATTATTCCACGGAAAGAGGGTGATGAACTGTTAACAGTTAATGAATCTTTGTTAGATAAAGATCTTCGTCAAAAAGTTAAATCTGCAGTTCAACCAAAACTTAACGAACTGATGGGTGTTAAAAAGGAAGTTGTTGAAGTTCAAGAAAAACTTGATGAGCCAAAAAAGAAAAATAAATCTGTTAAGAAGAAAGAAGTAGAAGAAGATGAATCAGATGATGATGAAGTAGAAAAAGAAGAACCAGAAGAAGAAGTTGATGACGAAACTGATAATGAAGAATCTGATGATGATGACAAAGAAGAACCAGAAGAAGATGAAGTAGATGATGATGACGAAGAAGAAAAAGATGAGGGCGATGCTAATCTTGACGATATCGCTAATTTGTTCAAATGAAATGTGAATATTGTGAAATTGTGGACCGGAACAGCGATTCAGATATTATCTATGAAGATGCTGATGTTGTTGCAGTAGTTAAAGATTTAGCAGCCATACCTGGTCAAATAACAGTTTTTCCTAAAAAGCATTATACTATTCTTGAACTTGTTCCTGACAAAATTGTTCAGAAATGTGCAGACTTAGCAAACAAAATTAGCATTTCTATCTTTGAAAGTTTAGGTGCACAGGGAACAAACATTGTAATTAATAATGGACTGGGTGCAGCACAAAAAGTTCCTCATTTTGCGATTGAAATATTCCCTAGAAGAGAAGGTGACGGTCTTAATTTACAATGGGAACCCAAACAGTTAGCTGAAGATCAAATGGAAGCTGCATTTACTTTATTGAGTGCTGAAGGTAGTAAATTAAAAGATATTGGTAAAGTTGAAAAAAAACTTGGTAAAGATGATAAAGAAACTTTACAAAGTGGCGATACAGAGATTGTTGTTGAAGAAGAAAGTAAAGATAATTATTTGTTAAAATCTTTAAGAAAAATACCTTGATTGATTATTCAGGTTTTCTAAGTCTTAATTTTGGTTCGTTTTTCATTTTCAAAACGTCAAAAGTTAAATCTTCAACATAATTAACTATTTTTTCTCGCTTTTCCTTTTCAATTTCTAAATTTGTGAGAAATACGTCTAATCGTTTATCTTTACTAGTATCGATCCTCTTTTTCTTTCTTCTAACCACCACCTTAAATGTAAATTGTCAGAATATTTAAACTTTTGTCGTATTTATACAGTGAATTCTCGACTTCATCCGGAATAAAATTAATTTGTATACTACGTGCCGGCGCGTGGATTTTGTGAGTAGTGCCAAAGGAGGCACATTTTTTTCTTTTTTAGAAAAAAATCTCGGGTGACGTGCCCTACTCACAAAATGCGCCTATTGCAGGTAGTATACAAAATAGGATGATTCTAGATGAAGTCGAATTGTTCATAATATTTATAAACTACGATAACCATGAAAATAAAGATGAAAGTCCGTTTTTATCCGTTAGATTTTGAGTACAAACTTAGAGGGGGGAAACCTTTTGTCCATCTCTATGGTAAACTAGAAAATAATACTAAAATTTGTTTAATTCAGGAATATCAACCTTACTTTTATGCAAAAATTTATTCACAAGATGAAGAGTTAGTTTTAACAAAGTTAAAAAATTTAACTGTTGAAGATAAACATAAACAAGCAAAAGTTGTTTCCTGGGAGAAAGTTGATAAAGAACTTCTTGGTAAAACCGAACAATTTCATAAAATATTTGTTAATTATCCGCGAGCAGTTCCGTTAATCAGCAAGGAATTACAAAATTGGGGACTTGAATGTTACGAAAAAGATATCGTTTTTGTCCACCAATATTTTAGGGATAATAAAATTACACCGATGACTTTGATTGAAGCTGAAGGGGATTTTATTAACGAAAAATTGTTTCGCATTCCAGTATTTTTGGCAGAATCGGTTACCCAAGAAAGTCGGGAAGAAATTAAAAAGTTAAAAATTCTTGCTGTTGACATTGAAACTTATAATCCTGACAAAATAATTAATCCTGATAAAAATCCTATCTTGATGGTTGCTTTTTATGGTCAAGATGAGGATGCTAAAGAGTATAAGAAAGTTATCACTTGGAAAAATTTTAACCACGATTTAGATTATTTAGAAGTTGTTGATAACGAAATTGAACTTCTGAGTAAGTTTAGAGAAATTGTTCTTGATTATAAGCCCGATATCATTACTGGTTATTTTTCTGACAATTTTGATTTCCCCTACTTGAAAGCAAGAGCAGATAAATTTAAAGTTAAACTTAATTTGGGGTTAGACTATTCAATCATTGACACTGGTAAAATTTCTAATCTGCGGGAAGGAAAAACTAAAATTAACGGCATTTTACATTTGGACGTTTTTAAGTTTGTAAGAAACATTTTTGGTAAAAATCTTAAAACTGATAGTTATTCGTTAAATGCGGTATCTGACGAATTGTTAGGTCATCAAAAACATGACGTTAACATTGCTAAATTAGCAGACGCTTGGGATTATCACCCTGAACAATTAGAAAGTTTTTGTGAATATAACCTTCAGGATGCCCATTTAACTTTAAAACTTTGTCAAAAATTAATTTTTGATATGGTTGCTTTTACAAAAATTGTCGGGTTACCATTATTTGACGTTACAAGAATGAGTTTTAGTAAGTTGGTAGAAAGTTATATTCTTAAAAGGGCAGTTGACGCTAATGTTCTTGCTCCTAACCGGCCAGGCAGAGCAGAGATTGATCAAAGGATGGAAGAATCTTTCCAGGGAGCTTTCGTTTACGAACCCACGCCAGGAATTTATGAAAATGTTTTGCTGTTTGACTTCCGATCATTGTATCCAACAATTATTAGTGCTCATAACATCGGCCCTGAAAGTTTATGTTGTAAATGTTGTTCTGAATTTAAAGTTCCTGAGAGGGAACAGTATTGGTTCTGTACAAAAAAGAAAACTTTTTTACCTTCAGTATTAGAAAGAATAATTCTAAGAAGGGTAAGTTTGAAAAGGTTGATTAAAGAAACTAAAGAAAAAAATGAAACTGATAATGTTGCCATTTTGGAAGCAAGATCTTACGCTTTGAAAACTTTAGCCAATTCTTTTTATGGGTACATGGGCTTTTTTGGTGCTCGCTGGTATTGTTTAGAATGTGCCAAATCAACAACTGCATATGCGCGAAATTATATTAAAGATACAATTAAGAAAGCTGAAGATAAAGGGTTTCAGGTAATTTATGGTGATACAGATAGTTTGTTCATTTTGTTAGGTGATAAAGTTTTGGATGAAGCGATGGAGTTCATGAACGAAATTAATTTTGATTTGCCAGGACATATGGAGTTAGAATATGAAGGTCGTTATCCCAGAGGAATTTTTGTTGCTGCTAAAGGTTCAGATAAAGGTGCAAAGAAGAAGTATGCTTTAATTGATGAACAAAATAATATTAAAATTACTGGTTTTGAAACTGTAAGACGTAATTGGTCTTTACTTGCAAAAGAGTTACAGGAAAAAGTTTTAAGGTTAGTTTTGGAAGATAAAGTTGATGAAGCTGTAAATTATGCTAAAGAAGTTGTTCAAGATTTAAAAAATGGTGAAATTGATCCTAGCAAATTGATAATTAAAACTCAAATTACTAAAGAACTTGCTAGTTACAGTTCTATTGGACCACATGTTGCCGTGGCGATGAAATTGTTAGAGAAAGGGATTAATGTAACTCCCGGCATGGTTGTTGAATACATTATTGCTAAAGGTTCTGGGTTAGTTCGAGATAGAGCAAAATTACCTGAAGAAGTTAAACCTGGCGATTATGATCATGACTATTATTTGAACAATCAACTTATTCCTGCTTTGTCTAGCATATTTTTAGTTCTTGGCTATAGTGAAGATGAACTGTTTAGTGATAGTAGCCAGTCAGGATTGGGCGATTTCTTTTAGAATTAATTAGAAAAATAATAGTGCCGTGCAAGCTGGACATATTACTTACTTTTTACCTTTATCCAATTCTCTTAACCATAACAAACCTATTTTTATCATTAGCTTGTTAAATTTGTCAGAAATTTTATACTTTTTAGAATATAAATCGTAATCAATAAGGCCCATGCCTCGCATCGGGGTTAAAATTCGGTCATAGAACTGTCTTTTATTGTATGATATCCGCATTTCTTTATCTATCGGCGATTTCCCTTTATGTTTAACAACAGTTTCCCCTTCATGCAGTTTAGTGGCAAATAAACTCATTTCAGTCTTACCAATCTCGCCACCATTGTCCCACATGTACTTGATTAACATTTTACCAACTATCTCTTGCTGCTCGGTTGCAAAGATAACCTTGTAGATGTCCTCTGGTAAATTGAACTGATCAAAGAGAATAACCATTGTTATGAGAAATATAGTCTAATATATAAATATTACGCAAAGGTATACTGGGAGTTAATCCTATTAATAACCCAAACCTTTAAATAAAAAATAACTAATTTAAACTTAAAATTAAAGTGGGGAGAGCTAGGCTGGCGCGCTAGTCCTGCGTTGTTACCGTG
>CAZXEM010000073.1:0-5241 GCA_964639875.1 uncultured Methanosarcinales archaeon
TTGGTGTGTGCTCAACTAAAGCACGAGCAATAGCTAACCGGCATGCGTCTGCTTGACCGTTAACACCGCCACCAATAACATTAACACTAATATTAACTTTACTAGCAACATCTTCAGCAAGAACCAAAGGTTCAGAGATTCTAATTCTTAACATTCGAGTACTATAATTGTCCAATAATTGGCCATTAATTCTAACTTTACCAGGGCCAGGTTTAACTGTAGCTCTAGCAACTGAACGTTTACGTTTTCCTTGTGTATGAAATATTTTTCCTGCCATTTTATTTATTAATTCCGTTTAGACCTTTCCAGCCAAGACTTTGACAAATGTCGCCAATAACAACATATTTTAATGTTGGTAATTTATTAACTGAAGCCATTTTTACTGTGATTAATTCTTTATCATTAAACTCGTCAGGTACGCCCATGTAACACATTAAATTTTCAAAAACTTCTTTACCACGAGGTTTTTTCCAGGGTAACATTCCTCGAACAGCTCTTCTTACAAACCGGTCAGGTAACCTTGAAAAATTTGCACTTTTTAACGGGTATCCTTTACGTTCCCTTTTTTGTTTTTCATTAGCTAAAACTTTTTCTCTATGGCCACTAACAAGAATCTTTTCACAGTTAACAATATTTACAGTTTCACCTAACAAAAGTTCTTTTGCTACAACTGATGCCAGTCTTCCCAGCAACATTCCTTCGCCATTATATATTTTCATTTTAACCCATTATCCTGACTTTCTTACCTTCAGGATTATTTTGTAATAATTCTCTAATTGTCATCACTTTACCTTTAGCGCTTTCAATTTTGTTTTTTGCATCTAAAGAAAAGTTTATTGCAGCAACATCAATTTTTTTATCAATTTCGCCAACACTTAAAACTTTACCAGGAACAATAATAGTTTCACCCTCTCGAGCATACTTATTAATTTTGTAAAGGTTAACAATCCTTCTTTGACGACTAGGTTTTTTCAAGTCCTTAACAATTCTTTTCCAGAACCTACTTTGTTGTGCTTTAGGTTCCAGTTCTTCAATCAGAACTTTCAATTGATAATTTGTTGGGCCTGTTCGTCTCATTTTAAATTAATGCTTCCATTTCCTCAACTTTATTTACGATTATTTGGGCAGCTTGGGTTAAAATTTCTTTACAACCTAACTGGCCCCATGATTCTAAAAAGAATACATAATTTTTACCATATTCAAAAGTAATTTCTTTATCTAAATCTGTACACTGCTGACATAAGTGGCAATCATAAAGTTTATCTTTAACAACTTCTAACTTATTACCTTTAGCAACAAAAATATTTTGTGGACACATCTCAGCAACTTTTACTGGATCAGCAACTTTACCAATCTTAAAAACTGGTTCTCTACGATAAAAAGCCATACCCGGTGACCATTTAACATGTTCTTTACCTTTACCAAGAATTGCAGTCATCGTAACTTCAGCTTTCTGTTTTGCTAATAATTTAACAAGTGGCATTTTTGGATAAACAAAATTACATTTTGGGTCAGAACTTTCTGCCATTTCAGCATAAACATAACCTTTTTTACTAGCTTTCAAATGTAATTTAAGTTCACACTGAGCACAACCTGCGTCCTCACATTTACAATTTTCTTTTAAATTATAACTTTTTAAGTCTGTCTTAATTGGTGATAAGCCTATCCGTAAACCAAACATTTCGTCAGATAGTGCAGAATTATTATCTTTAATTTCTAAATCTTCAACTGCAAGAGTAGGAACTTCTTCAATAACTAACCTTCTAATAGTGTTAGCAAAAACTTCATTACTATCTTTTAACAAGAATGAAATTTTATTTTTCTTTTTCTCTTCCTTAATTTTTTGAAGTTTCATATTTTATACTCTCCTTCCTCTTCGTCCGCCTTTTGCTCGACAACCGTTATGTGGTTCAGGAGTTACCTCTTCAATTTTACCAATTCTAATCCCAACTCTTGATAAAGCTCTAATTGCAGCCTGAGCTCCAGGACCAGGATTTTTTGGACCGTTATGACCGCCAGGTGCTCTGATTCTAATATATAATCCAGCAATGCCTTTATCTTTAATAATTTCAGCAATTTTTTTTGCTGCTGCCATTGCTGCAGTAGGTGAACTTTCTAACCGGTCTGCTTTAACCATCTGGCCACCGCTAGCACGAGCAATTGTTTCAGTACCAGTAATATCAGTTACAGTAATAATAGTATTATTATAAGAAGAATAAATGTGAGCAATTCCCCATCTAATGTTATATGTTGGCCGGTTACCATCTCTTGGTCTACCGCCGTCCCTTCTACCTTGATAAGATCTATTTTGTGATTGGTTAGGTTTCATCATTTTTTAACCTCAACAGGTTCAGGTTTAACTTCTTCAGTTTCAGGAACTGCTTCTTCTGCAACCGGTTCTTCACTAACAACTTTTTCTTCATCAGTTTTACTTTCTTCTTTTTTAGTAGTTTTCTTAGGTTTAACAGCTTCAGCTTCTTCCTGAATTTCTTTAGCAGGATTTGACCGTTCAGGATGATCAACATCGGACAAATTTGATTTTGTTTTAAATCCAAGTTGATTTTCTTCAACCACAGTCATTAAATATGATGGGAATGTAATACATTTGTTACCGGTAACAACATGTCGGTGAACAATAAATTGTCTTGCTTGGTTCATTGACCTTGCTAAACCTTTTCTGAAAAGTAAACTTTGTACTCTTCTCTCTAAAATATCTTTCAATTCAAGACTTAAAACGTGTTCAAGTTCTATTCCAGAAGATAATAAACCTAATCCTTGCAGTTTATCAAGCATCTGTTTCTTTTCCCTTTCTCCCTGAGCAGTATTATCAGCAATAAGTCTTTTAGCAATATCTTTATACTTTTTTAAGAATGAAGTAGCGATAAGAATTTCTTTCCTGTTCCGTAACCCGTACTCTTTCCTTATAATTCTACCTGCATCAATAGCAGTTTTCTTCCATGGATGTACAGGAGTGGAATATTTTTTTCTTAATTTTTTAGGATCGCCCATTTTATTTTACCTATTTCTTACCAGGTACGCCTTTTTTCTTTACGCCCACAACTTTACCTTTAGACCTTCTGAAATTTGACCTTGTTCTTTGGCCACGGACAGGTAAGTTACGTTGATGTCTAATTCCTCTTAATGATTTAATCTTTTTTAACCTTTTAAGATCATTATCATGAACAAAAATTAGTGTCCCAGTATGAATGTGTTTATCTTCACCAGTTTCATAATCTTTCCTTCGGTTAAGCATCCAAGCAGGAAAACCGTTTCCTAAAGGGTCGTTAATGATGGTGGTAAGTTTTTGTACTTCTTGATCGTTAAGATTTCCTGTTTTAGCTGTTCTGTTTACACCAGCAACAATACAGGTAGCATCAGCAAAATTAATACTAACACCTTTAATTTTAGTAAGAGCAAAACGAATTTGTTTTTCACCTTTAAGGTCTACGTTAGCAACTCTAACAATATGTCGAAAGTTATCAGCCGGTTTTTGTTCAGTTTGTTTTTGTTCTTCTGCCATTTTTAGTATAATATTAGTCTTAGAATTCACACGTTAAACTTACATTAGTCCTGTAAAGCGCGTGAACTCGGACTTATTCCGTTAGGAATGACCAGAAACTCTTGAGTTTCTAGTTTGATATAGCTTAAATCAGTGGGTTGTTTATAAAGGTTTTGGTTAATTCAAACTTTATGCCCAACAGTTCTTAGAAGATAGATCCTTAACCAAGCTAAGTAAAACAAACTTATGCAAACGTTAATAATAAAATAAGTAAACTGGTACGGAAGTAATAATTTTCTGAGTGGTAATATAATTAATGTTAAAATTATAGCAGTTGAAAGAGACAATAATAACATCCTCCATATCCTCGACCATTTAACTTTAACAAAATTAAACGATTCACCAATAGAAAGCCACACTTTATACTTATCTGTAAAAAGATAGTATGTGAAAAAGATTACTACTAATAATAGTAAGGCAAGGAAAAAGTTTACGGTATTATGTAAAATGAGTTGAATAATTTGCATAAATTGCGGATGAGTTACCGCAAATGAGGGGAATAAAACAAAAATTTTTGAAAAAATAATGTTAAAAATTAGTTTTACAATGACCACTATTAATAATAAGAGGAATAAAGGAAATAACAAAGCTAAATTCAAACCGTTCCAACGCCAATAAGTTTTCTTAGTTAACTTTCTATGGTGCAACTTGTTCCAAATTAATGCTCGTGAAAATGAAAATAAGAACAATGAAATTATTAGTAAAAAAGCAATACCCAATAAGAAAGTTAGCATAAAAGATTTTAGTTGTGTTAAAAATGGTAATAGTTGTTCCGGACTTGCACTTGATAATAATGCTTGCAATTGTTCAGGAGTTTGACCTGAAGTAAGTATCGCCATGTTCTTGTTAAGATAATTAGCAAATAATGCGAAAAAGAAGTAAATAATCGAAATAGTAACAAAATCTATTGCAAAGATTTCCCAAAACTTTCTTTTAAAACTGAACGATTTGAAATAATTCTTAAGATGTTTATTCATAGTTTAATTTAGAACCAATTAGTATAAAAAATCTTTGCCCCACTACAAAGTAACAAAAAGTTTAAATAAAAGTAAATTGAAACGGTTTAAATGATAAAAAAAACATTAATTGGATTAGGATTATTAGTTTCTTTAGCTGGTTGTGGTCATGAAAATTTGTACGACATTGAACAACAGAAACATATTTGTGATTATTGTCATAACGATGATGACTGTTTACCTAGCGAATATTGTGGCGAAGTAAATTTACCTAACGGCGAATATGAACTTGTTTGTATCAATCCGGAAGATAACGTTACAAGTTGGGATTGTGGTGTTAAACAGAATTATAATTGGTAATTTTACCAATTTTGATTGGTGGTAGCTTCAGAACTTGTAGTGCCACCAGAACTACTACTGCTATCAGTATCATAATCTACTGATCCCGTTTGAATTTCTTTTGCACCAAAACAAACGTTACCGATTGAATTTAATCCTGCAATTGCAGAAAATTGACCTTGGGTAGTTAACGGTGCTTTATCCCATTTTATGCACGCTTCTTCATACTCATTATCAGAATATTTGGTGATTATACCCTGATCCATCCCACTATTTTTAAGCTCAATAGGGCCAGCAACGTTACCAGTTTCATAATACATATATTTTGCACCAGCATCAACTTTATCGTTCTCATGATCATCTAACCAGATATTAAAAGATACAGAA
>CAZXEM010000074.1:0-5088 GCA_964639875.1 uncultured Methanosarcinales archaeon
TAAAGTCCCCAGCCGTGGGTGATATAGCTCAAAGCGTAAAGCTTTTCCAAGCTACACTACGGCCCCATCGGTTTTAGCAAAATTGTTAAAAATATATAAAATTATGCCAAAATCAACCGATAGGTTATGCTCAAGAATAGTAACTTTTATAAAGCAAAACCAAAACTCTAGGATTAGTAAAAGAGGGTATTCAAGTTATGACGAAAATAAACAAAATTTCCATTCACGGGTTCAAAAGTTTTGCTCACAAAACTGATGTCCCATTCGATAATAAGTTCAATTGTATACTAGGACCTAACGGTAGTGGTAAGAGTAATATTGGCGATGCATTATGTTTCGTACTAGGGAGAATTTCTGCTAAATCAATGCGAGCAGAGAAAGCTGCAAACTTAATTTTTAACGGTGGTAAGAAGAAATCTCCTGCCCAAAAAGCTTACGTAGAAATTGCTTTCTGTAACAAAAATAAAGTATTACCCATTGAAGGTGAAGAAATTATCGTTAACCGAGCAATTAACAAGAAAGGGGCAAGCACTTACCGAGTTAATGGTAAAAAACATACTCGTTCAGAAGTGTTAGACATTTTAGGTGGAGCAAAGATTAATCCAGAAGGGTATAATATTATTCTTCAGGGAGATATAATGAAATTTGTCGATATGTCCCCTGTTGAAAGAAGGAAAGTAATTGAAGAAATTAGTGATGTTTCTGTTTATGAAGATAAAAAGCATAAAGCTGAACTTGAACTTAACAAAGTTGAAGATAAGTTAGGTAACGCAGAAATAATCTTAAAAGAAAGGAAAACACATCTTAAAGAACTTAAAAAAGATCGTGATCAAGCATTAAAATTTAAAGAGTTAAAAGATAAAATTGATTCTTATAAAGCTACTAATTTACATTTACAAATTGAAGAGAAAGAAAAAATTAAATCTAAACATGATCAAGAAGCAGGGAAAAATCAAGGAAAAATAAGTTCTGCAGAAAAGAAAATCGAACAATTATTAACAGCGATAAAAATTAATAAAAATAAAGTTGATACTCTTAATAAAGAGATTGAACAGAAAGGCGAGAAAGACCAATTAAAGATTCATAGTAAAATTGAAAATTTAAAAGTTAGCCTTGCTGAAGATAAAACTAGAATTTCTTCATTAAAAGACGAAATTAATAAAATTAAACAAAGAAGGGACCAGTTTTCTCAGGAACTGGTAGATTTGGACAAAAAATCTTCTTCCTCTGGTGAGAAACAAAAAGAATTACAATTAAAAGTTAAACAAAAAAATAAAGAAATTGAAGATTTAGAAAAAAGTATTGCTGCTTTTAAAAAGAAACATAAAATTGAATCATCTCAAGAAGTTGAACAAGAACTTGAAGAGAAAGATAAACTTATTGAACAAAAGCAAGAAGCAGTACAAAAAATTCGACAAGAACAGCAAGAACTTTTAAGAGAGAAAGATAAGATTGAATACCAACTTCAAACTATTGATGAAAAAATTAAAAAAGTTAAAGAAGTTGAAAAAGAAAGTAAAGGTCAATTAAAAGAATTGCAACAAAAAAAGTCTAATTTTAAACAAGCAACTTTAAAACTTAACCAATGCCTTGACCAAGATAGTAGTTTTGCATCACAGATGTCTAATGCAAGGAAAAATTTGATTTCTTTGCAAGAGAAACATGCTGAACTTAATGCTAAAACTATTTCTATCCAAGCGGGCCTATCAGGTAATAAAGCTGTTTCTGCAATTTTAAGTAATAAAGATAAATTTAAAGGTGTCTATGGTACAGTTTCAGAACTTGGCCAGGTAAAAAAGAAGTACGCTCAATCTTTAGAAACTGCTGCAGGAGCACGTATGCAAAATTTAATTGTTGAAAATGACCAGATTGCTGCAGACTGTATCATATTTTTAAAAAATAATAAGTTGGGTTCAGCTTCATTTATTCCTTTAAACAAAATCCGGTATCAAGATATTTCTTTAGAAGATAAAGGATTATTAAACAAAGAAGGAGTGCACGATTTTGCCCTTAACTTAGTTTCGTTCAACCAAAAGTATAAGAAAGCTTTTGCTTATGTGTTCGGCAAAACTTTAGTGGTAGAAAATATTGATGTGGCCCGAAGAGTAGGTATTGGTAAAATTAAAATGAGTACACTTGATGGTAATATTGCTGAAGCTAGCGGTGCTATGCGTGGCGGTTTTATGACCAAAAGATTTGGTGTAGGTTTTAAAGAGAAAGACTCTATTGAAAAGTTAGAAACTCTTGAGAATGAAATGGCAGAATTACAAAATGTAATTTCTAGCGTTGATAATAAACGTGCAGCTAATGAAGCAGAAATTAGTTCATTAAGAAACTTTAAAGGTGAACAGGAAGCAGAAATTATTAAGTTAGAAAAAACTTTACACCTGGATGGTTCAGATTTAACTGCTAGTAGCGAACTTAAAAAAGAGTTGAACAATAACCTGAAAGAAGTTGACGAAAAATTGGGTGGCATTAGTAAAAATGTCTCTTTAACTAATCGTGACTTAGCTGAATTAAAAACTAAAAAACAAAATTTAAGATTACAAATTTCAGAATTAAGAAATCCAAGATTACTAGCCCAGTTAAGTGCATTTGAAGAATCTAAACAAAATAATAAAGAAGATTTGATTAGGTTAGATAACGAACTTAAAAATAATTCTGACCAAATTTCACAATTAATTTCTCCTGAAAAAGAAAAAATTAAAGAAATTCTTAAACAACATGAAAAAGAAGAAAAGGACTTTAATTTAGAAATTAAAAAATTATCAGAAAAAGTTAGTACTGGGGATAATGATCTTAAACAGAAAGAGAAAGAAAGTAAAGAGTTCTATTCAAAATATCGTGCTTTGTTTAACGAAAAAGAAAAGTTGGGAACAGAAATTAATAAAGCAGAAAACGAAAAGGAAAATATTAGGGAAGAAGTTAGAAATAATGAACGAGAAATTAACCTTGTTTCTTTGAAAAATGCGGAAGTAAAAGCAAGACTTGCATCTTTGAAAGAAGAGTTTAGTAGATATAAAGAAACAGAAATTCTAAAAAATAAAAATAAAGAAGAATTGCAACGTGAAATTAATAAATTTGAAGTTATGCTTGCCCAAATGTCAGCAGTAAATATGAAAGCATTAGATATTTATGAAGAAGTTGAGACAGAATATAATAAATTAATGGTTAAAAAAGACTCGTTACATACAGAAAAAACCGATGTATTAACTTTAATGAACGAAATTGAAACTAGAAAGAAAGACCATTTCATGAAAACTTTTGATAGTGCTAACGAAAATTTCCAAAAAATATTTTCAAATCTATTCAAGAAAGGCAGAGCTTACTTACATCTAGAAAATGGTCATAATCCTTTTGAAGCGGGGTTAAACATTAAAGTAAAACTTACCGGAACAAGGTTTATGGACATTAAATCATTGTCTGGTGGAGAAAAAACTCTTACTGCTTTATCATTTATTTTCGCAATTCAAGAATACCAACCAGCATCGTTTTATATCCTGGACGAAATTGACGCTGCATTAGATAAACATAACTCACAAACATTAGCAAAACTTATCAGAAACTATTCAGGTAATGCACAGTATATTATGATTTCTCACAACGATTCAATCATCTCTGAAGCCGACAATTTGTATGGTGTCAGTATGAACGAACACGGAATTAGTAAAGTTACTAGTTTGAAAATATAATTATTTTAAATCTTCTAAAACACTATCTAATGTTTCATTAACTTTTTTATCTAATGGATTCTCTTTTTTAGTTTCTGGTAGCTTTTCGATTTCTTCAATTAATTCAAGAACAAGATAACTTACTTGTGGGTCCAGTTGAAGAGCAATAATTGTGTTGTTGATAAAGATCTTTCATGCCTTGGATGATGTTTGTTAATTGTTTCATTTTATTCTCCTAATTTAATTGTTAGTTAAATAAGTTCCTCCACCTGTACTTTGAGCAATCTGGTTCAACATATTTTTATACTCTCCTTTCAAACCTAAACCAATAAAAGACACTTTAATATTTTTAGAATTGGCAAGATTAACGATACTATGAACTCTTACTCCACCCCGATTATCTATTCCATCAGTAAGAACAGTTACAGACTTACCTTTTTCCATGCCCCCTAACAAATCATAAAGGGATCTAAGTAAAGGAGTGCCTCCGCCAGGATAAGTTGTACTAAGATTCTGACCACAAGTTCTTCTTTTATCACTAAAAGTATAAACGTCTGCTCCACTAGGAAATTGATATTTCTGAACTTCTTGCCATTTACTGTTTCCATTTCCAACTGATTCCCGCATTGAGCTAGACTGATCAACTAAATAATAATCAGAAACTAATAAATCAAGACCTCGTTGAATTACACTTTTATTAGGAACAATTCTAACTTTTCTGTCTGCTTGCCTTTCTGCAAAAGAAGGACTTGCTTGTTTTGCTTTACTTTCTCCATAAGCAACAATCTGGACCGGAATCCGATTACTTTTTAAGTTTCTTTTCAATACTGGTTTAACACCATTTGCTCTCTTCTCACTCAAAAAATCGTTTAAATTTTCACTTCCGTTTAGGTCTGCATGTCCTTCAACAATAAGGCCTGTAACTTGTTCCAAACTAAGATTTTTTGCATAAGTTGCAATATCATTAAAATCATTCCGATATAATGTCCATGCTTTGTTTCTAAAATAAATGTTCAACGAATCTCCGTCAAGTTCATTTCTTTTATGAACCGGATTTTTATTTATCGGTGTTTTTGCAGCAAGTTTCCCTTTCAGTTCTCGTGTTTCAAACGGTCTTACTACAAGACCAGTAGAACTTTCGTTTTCTTGAATTGCTAGTTTTGAATCTTCAACAAGAACATCACACAAATAAGGAGAATTTATGATAGATTTTTGTTTATTTTCTGATTTCTTTTTTTTCTCTACCAAAACTTTTTCTTTTTCTAACTCTTTCTTAGATTGAGATTGACTTGTAGCGGGAGGAGATTGTGATAAGTCCAAACTTTGTTTTTTCTCCTCAGCACAACCAGGTGATAAAGCTATCATTAAAGCAGTTAATCCCGCTGTAGCTCCTACTTTAACAGCAGTACTATGTTGA
>CAZXEM010000075.1:0-5013 GCA_964639875.1 uncultured Methanosarcinales archaeon
TCAAAAATTATTTTCTTTTTTTCATTTCCACCCAAAACATTATTTCCATTTTTATCTAAAATCGTTAATGATAATGGAACACTATCTTCTTTTTTGTAAGGTGATAACCGTGAAAAAGATTTATCGTTAATCAAAGTTAAAGTATTTTTCCCATTATTTATTCCAACATTTAACTCATTATTTTTATCTGGTTTAGCAAAAACTGCAGGAATTAAATTATTTTCTCGTTCTTCAACTAAAAAAGAACCGGATTTAACTCTAAATTCTAAGAAAGTGTTTTTACTTTCTTCATCAATTTTAATATATTCATTATCAGGTTTAATTTCAACACGAATAGAATTATGTTTATCTTCAGAACTAACAAAAATTTTTCTTTTTTCTTTATCTAATGAAATGTAACTACCTTCGTGAACTTCACTATCAAAATAAATGTTTATTCTGGTTTTTTGTGGGTCCAACTTTTTATCTTCCGAAAAATACCAAGATGCAATAGAAACCCCATTAATTGTCAAATCATCTTCGTCGACAATATAAGCTTGCCCTTGATCAAACTTGATTGCACCTGCAACTATGTTCCCATTAATTTCTATTGGAATCAGTTCATAATCAGGGCCATGAATAGCTCCAATTTCTAATGATTCAGAATCAGAGATGTCCAATTTTTCAAGACCTTTTGGTTTAAAAAGAATTCTTCCGTTACTTAATATATTCAAGTCACCACTTTTGTAAGAAGGATTCTTTAAGTTAACCCGATCTTTAATTCCGTTAGTGGCTTCAATGACATCATTTTTTATTTGAACACCAATATCAGAATAAAAACTAATATCAGTGCCATACTTATCTTTAATAGCTTTCATTGCTTGAAATTTATCAACATCACCGTTAAGATTTTCAATATTATCAAAGTTGTGAGTGATTTGTTCACTATTCATAGCTAATTTCTGATTTTTATTTAATTCATTATATTTGATTTCTTCTGCCGGAACTTTTTCAATTTTATACAGAGGTATCTTACCCCAATCAACTTGACTCCAATCAGTAATTGTTGAATAATCACCATTAATATAATCAAAATTTTGAGGATTATTTGGGTTGAAAACGTTAATGTTTGTTGTTTCTGGAGGAGCGTTTTCAATACTAAAAGTATTTTGTGAAAATAAAACTGTTAAAATCATTAAAAATACAATTCCAATTAAAAAGTTAGATTTTTGTCTCATTTACGGTTCCATTTTCAGGGTAATAAAAATCGTATAAATTAACAAACTTATATGAATAAACTTCTTCCTCTTTTTCAATAACTGCTTTTTCATCATTAATTTGAAATAAATAACTTTCATCTAAAGGATATATTTCAACTTTTAAATCGTTTTCAATAGCTAAATCAATAAGACAACTTAAACAAACTTGTTGAGAATCGTTAACTTGAAGATCTAAAAATTGTTCTGTGAATGAATAAATAGTATCTAATCTTGAATGGATATTAACTTCAAAATTTGATAGTTCTGTTATGGTAACATCTTGAGAAATTTTTAATGGCAATTTTAATTTAAAATTAACCTGGTTTTTTTTAATTTTAACAATTGTAGAGGGTTTAGAATCTTTAATTGAATATCCTTTATCCTCAAAATAAATAAAGTTTTCTAAACAAAATTTAATTTCATTATCAACATATTCTGCTAACTGATTTTCTATTTCTTCTTTCAAAATAATTTTACTTTTGTTTTCGTAAAAATAGTAAGGTAAGTTAAAATCAGGATCATATAATTCTGGAACAACATAATATCCTCCATTATTTCCAATATAAATTAAAGCTTTTCTAGCAGTTTTATCTAAACAATTTTCAGTATAACTTTGGATCCACCCATTAATTTGGAATGAACTCATAGTTTTTTCAGCATATTCATCTATTTGTTCTGTTTTATTTTCTTTAGTTATGAAAAGAAAGGTGGAAATGGTTATCAATAATAAAATACCTACTATCATAAACAAAGTTACTTGTCCTTTGGCATTACCTCTTTTTGAATTGCTAATCATCTTATAACTAAAATACTATTTAATTTGCAACTTAACTTTAATATCCTATAGTAAATAAATTTTACTTATAAAAACTTCTATTAATATTAAAGTAAAATAAAATAAAATAAAAAAATTAAAGAGATAATAAAGTTCCGACCAACAATAAAATTGGTATTATTATTTGGACAGAGAAACCAATGGGGGTTTTAATCCATAACAAAGTTGCAGCAATGTCTTACAATCATTTCTTTAATATGATGTGGAAAGGATCTTTTGAAGGGAAAGAGGTAAAATAAAAAATAATCAATCTCTACCGATATATTTATAAATCATTAACTAAAATAAAGCTAACATGGTAACTAGAATAGGAACAAAGCAGAGAAAGACTAGGCATAAGTACAGGCAACATTACCGAAGTAGAGGTAAAATCCCTTTAACTAAATACTTTCAAGATTTAAATGAAGGAGATAAAGTTGGTCTTAAAATCAATCCTGGAATTCAAAGTGGGAGATTTTTTCCAAGGTTTCATGGACTACACGGAACCGTTCTTGGTAAAAAAGGTTTTTGTTACCAAATTAAAATCAAAGATGGCGGTAAAGAGAAGTTGTTAAATGTCCATCCTATCCACTTAATTAAATGTTAAACTAACTGAAAAATGGCGAATCCACAAATTATTGAATCTGAACCTTTATCTCTTGTAGATGTTAGAGAAATCTTGGAAGAGATTGAGAAACGTGATAAAGAACTTAATTATCTTTCTAATAAAGGTAAAGAGTACATTGACCAGTTTGTTAAATTAACATTAGATCAAAAGAAAGAACTTGTAAAAAAATTGGTGGATATAAAATTAACAAGATTAAAAGAGGAACATATAGCTAAAATTGTAGATTTTCTACCCCAGAATGATGATGAACTTAAAGCTGTTTTGCAAGGGTTTCATCTTAACATGCCAAAAAAAGATATTGATAGTGTCTTAAAAATTGTGGCCGAGTTTATTCCGAAATAATCGGAAGAGATAAATTTCTGTTTTTGTTAAAAAAAAGCGTAATTTTTATTAACTTGAAAAGAATATCTCATAAATATCATAAAATATAACCTTAAAATGGAAACGTCAACAAAACCAACAGTTCGGGAAGAACAAGCGATTGTGCTAGATTATTTACCGCACGGATATCCGTTCGAACATGGTGCAATGAAAACTGCTATAGTTCAAGCTATTGGGATTAATCATTTAACTATTCTAGAACTGATTCCTAAAAAAGGTATCCATTTGCAACCTTATCATGAAGTTTATATCGGTGAAGGTAAAAGAGATGAGATTCATCATATTAAGGGGAGAATTCCTATTGATAAACTTACTAGTACTGCCAAAAGTGAACTGGTCCATGCGGTTGAGGAAATTGTTGGTAAACATGAAGATCGGTTTGTTCAGTTTTTTAATAAAGCTCAACCTTTAACAATGAGAATGCACCAGTTAGAATTACTTCCTGGTTTGGGTAAGAAACACATGTGGGAAATTATTATGGCTAGGAAAGCTAAACCTTTTGAAAATTTTGAAGATTTAAAAAGCCGGGTTAAGTTATTACCTGATCCTAAGCAGACCGTAGTGAAAAGAATTATTTCTGAATTAGAAGGTAAAGAGAAGTATCAGATTTTTACTGGATAAAATTAATTCATTTTAATTAAAAATACCTTTCTTCAATAGGAGCAAATCTTAATATTTCAATAAAATCTGAAGTTCTTATTTGGTCTTCTTTAGGTAATAAATAAGTTGGTTCGTTATTCTTGATTGTTTTCAAACCTCTTAATAAGTTACTTGTAGTGTTCCATTCAAATTTCAATCTAGCATCATGATCTTCTTTTGGAATTCCTGCTGAATTTTCTGCTTGAATTATATGACTATACAAATGACTAAATATTTTTCCGTTTGACACATAATTATTATCGTCCATAACATCCATGAAAATGTTTTCTGTATTCTCTTCATTTCCAAAATCTAATATATGTTCAATAAGAGAAATAACTTTGTCCATCCCTTTTCCTTTATTGATAATGCTATTATAAAACTGGTTCCATCGCAATTCTTTTAATGAATCGGAATAAGAGATGTAAGGACTAACTGCATTTGCGGTTTCCATGACAACAATTGTTATTGTTTTCTATTTAAATATTATTGTGGTGGAAAATATGTTCTCTTTCTAGCAATAAACTTTATAAAACCTACAACACTACTTATCCAAATGGCAAAGAAAGATCAAAAGATGGACACAAAAGGAATAACTGTAAGTAAAGAGAAAGACTTCAGTGAGTGGTACACCCAAGTAATTCAGAAATCAGACCTCGCTGATTATTCATCCGTTTCAGGATGTATTGTCTACAAGCCGGGATCTTATGCCATCTGGGAAAAGATTAAAGAAGTTACTGATCAGAAATTTAAAGCTATAGGAATTAAGAACGCTTACTTCCCATTATTCATCCCAGAATCATTATTGCAAAAAGAAGCTAAACATATTGAAGGTTTTGCTCCAGAAGTTGCTTGGGTAACTCACACGGGAAGTTCGAAATTGAGTGAACGTTTAGCTATAAGACCAACTTCAGAAACAATTATCTACGATTCTTATTCCAAATGGATTCGGTCTCACAATGATTTGCCGTTAAGATTAAACCAGTGGTGTAATGTTGTCAGGTGGGAGTTTAAACATCCAACTCCATTTTTAAGAAGTAGAGAATTCTTGTGGAATGAAGGTCATACTTGTTTCGCTACTAAGAAAGAAGCTGAAGCTGAATGCAGAGATGTTATTGGTATTTATGATGATGTCTGCAGAAATTATTTAGCAATGCCATCTCTTATTGGTAGAAAATCTGAGAAAGAAACATTTGCTGGTGCTGAATACACAACAAGCACAGAATTTATTATGCCTAATGGTAAAGCTATACAAGGGCCTGATTTTCATTTTGATGGACAGAATTTTAGTAAAGCTTTCGAAATATCTTTTA
>CAZXEM010000076.1:0-2083 GCA_964639875.1 uncultured Methanosarcinales archaeon
GCGTTAATCCATAATTCAGGAACTTTAATTCCTTTGTAATCTTTACTATTTTTGAATGTTTTATTTGATTTTAAATATTTGTTCCATATTTTTGTTAAGTGAGGTTCTGGTACTTTCATGAATTGATTAATGCCAAACTTTATTTTTGTTTCAATTGGCGAGGTGTAGTTATGTTCCCTGACAAATTTAAAACAATCGTTTGGCATTTCAAATTCAAGAACATATTCTGGTTTGATAAAAAATTCAATCTCTTTCATAAATTCACTTTTTATCCAAGATTTAATTCTAGATTTAGGAATTGCACAAATATATTTTAATTTTAAAGCATTTTTGAAAACTTTTTTGGGTTTACCATAATTTTTTTTATCGTCTTTGTCTTGAAAGAAAGGGGTATTAGGTTTCAAGATTCTTTCCTTTTTAAGAGATTTTAATTTTTTTGAAGTTACGGTATGGAATACTTTCATAAATGTTAGGATAGTTATAATATATAAATATCTTCCCAAAAATATTTATATAGGGAATGTTTCTTTTTTTTAATATGATAGAAAAAATAAAAAGTATGGTTCTTGAATTATGTAAAGGTCAAGAATGGGATTGGAAAGCACATATTGAATCAGTTGTAAAGTATTCAAAATTATTAGCCAAAAAATTAAATGCTGATGAAGAAATCTGTGAAATTTCTGCTTGGTTACATGATATTAAAAAAATTAAAGGAGAACACGAAAAACATCATGTCAAAGGTTCTGAAGAAGCAGTAAAAATATTAGAAGGATATAATTATCCAAAAGAAAAAATTCAACAAGTAAAACATTGTATTATAACTCATTCTTCTGATGAGAATTACATTCCGGAATCTATTGAAGCAAAAATTGTTGCGAGTGCAGATGCGTTATCTCATTTTGATAATTTACTTGCCTTAGCACATTACACTTTTGTTTTGAAAAAAGAATCTGTGGAACAATGTAAAGAAAATTTACTTAAAAAGTATGGGAAAAGTTGGAAAAAACTATTAATTCCTGAAGCAAAAGAAATTGCTAAACCAAAATATGAAGCGATAAAACTGATTCTAGGCGAAAAAGATTGATTTTTTTTAAAGTAGTTGATTTCAGAGTTCAGGCGTCAGGAGGACTGTGTAATTGGAGAGTAGTAAATCCGCCAAAAGATTTATAAAGTAATGTATTTTCCCAATCACACGATGAGACTATATAAAAAAATATTGGCAACTGGCGCATTAATTGCATCAGTTGGATTAAGTGGATGTGGTGACACTCTTGAAGGAACTGTAAAAGAAGAGTTTGGAAGTGCTCAAATAATTGAGGAATCCAGTGGGGCAATGTTTGGAAATGAATCTGTTAAAATTAGCAACCAAACATATGGATTAGTTCTTGAAACCGATAAAGGAGAGTATGTAATCACAGTAAATAATCATAATAGAAAACCTGTTATGGGATTAGCAAAAGCAATTGAAACAGGAGATAGAATTAGAATCACATACGGCTTTAATACAAGAATAGGAGATGATCGTATAGGAAAAACAGATAGTGATACAATTGAATTAATTGAGAGAGGGAAATAAAAATGTCAGAAAAAGATTTAGTCGGATGCTTTGATAGTTCAGATGAATTTATAACTAATTTGTCAAGTTCTTCAAGACAGCTTAAACAATATCGAAGAGAAAAATCTTTCATTGATAGATTAGTATCTGATGAGTTAGAATTAGGAAAACGATTATATCCTGGTGAAGTTAAAAGAGGAGATATTGTTAGTGCTATGGTTGAAGCAGGACTTGTGAAAAATCCTGATTCATATTGGGGCAAATTTCAAGTAAAAAGAAATTTATCTAGAGTACACCAAACAGATTATTGGAGGGGATATTCTTTTGTTCAATTAACTAAGGGTGATTTTGATTTCACACTTTATAAAATAAGAATGGACGATGTTTCTGGATTAACACCATTTTAGAACAAATTTTTCATTTTCTATCTTTTAACCAAAATTCTAAATTGAACTTAATAATGTATATCCTTTATTCTTCACTCAATAACTCTTATATACCCTGAAATATTTCTTCACTAAATGGAAC
>CAZXEM010000076.1:2183-4857 GCA_964639875.1 uncultured Methanosarcinales archaeon
ACGAAGACCATCACGAAGACCATCACGAAGACCATCACGAAGACCATCACGAAGACCATCACGAAGATATATTTGATGATCATATTCCTTGGTATAAAGGTCCAATGAAAGTAATTTTAGGACTATTTTTGTTACTGTTAATCATTCTGATGACAGTTCCGTTCTATGCAATCAAACAAAACCCTGAACCTGCTTATACTCCTTCACTAGAGGAATTAAACATTCCTGAAATGGCAATTCCTGAAATTAATTCTGGTAAAATAAACGCTTTTATTCAAGTTAATCAAGAGATTAAACAAGTTGCTGATAAAATAGTAACTTTATCTTGTAAAACGACACATAAAGTTTGTAATACTAAAGCAATATTTTATTTTGTTCAAAAGAATTTTAATTATCTTAA
Source organism: uncultured Methanosarcinales archaeon (assembly GCA_964639875.1). GTDB lineage: Archaea > Nanobdellota > Nanobdellia > Woesearchaeales > GW2011-AR9 > CAZQLW01. Next base: position 2,584 of record CAZXEM010000076.1, read on the forward strand.
CGATCCACTAGCTTTTGAATATTTTAAAACTCCACAGGAATCTTTTAAATCTAATTCTGGAGATTGTGATGATAGTTCAATTTTATTATCTTCGTTATTACAATCAATTGGCTTACAGACGCGGTTTGTTTTCGTTCCTGGGCATGTTTTTGTCCAAGTTAAACTTACTGAAGCAATTTCTAGCTATAAAGACGAGCAGGATTGGGTTAATTTAGATGCAACTTGTCAAGGTTGTAAATTTGGAGAAATTCATTATAGTTATGCTGATAGTAAGAAAAGTTATTCAGGTTGAAATCTGCAAACTAAACTTTTCTGTAAATCATTTTCAGTTAAACCTAATCGTGCCATTACTAAGTTATGGACCGTTTCAGGCTCTTGAGTTTCAGGACCTAAGTATAAAGTATGGAAATATTCGGTTGGATCTTCTCTTTTAAAAATAACACAAGTTACTATTTCTCCTAATTCTTCAGCAGCACAAAATGGATGGACTCCTTTGTATTCCCTGCTTTTATTTCTTCTAAGAAGTTGATCAAGATTATATGCTGGTGGTCCAGAACGAGAACTTTGCATACTTACTTGTCGTGTAGAATGTTCATAGGTATACCAATCTAAAGGTTGAGATAAGTAACGTAAATGATCTGGTTTGTGCATATAATAAAAATATTTACCGATGGTTATAAACTTTTCGTTTATTTTATCACTACCAAGTGGTTTAAACTAATTTTCGGAATACTTTCTCTTTAAGTTAATTTTAAAAAAAAACTGCGGGCTTCCTGAGGGGGTGAGGGTGGTAGAAATTGGGGTGGAAGCCCGTATGAATGTGAGTTTTTGTTATCCTAGGTTAGGTAAAGTGCAACAAGTATATAAATGTTACTATTTTGTATACTGGTAGTTTAAAAAGGAACATTTCCACTCTGGAGAGATGAATCTTTTTTGAGCTTAAATTTGGATTTTTACAATAATTTTATTAATAATGTTAATAATTTGATTAGAAAATGGATAAAGATACTTTAATTGGGTTTATTGCAAAAGCACATCGAAACACTTATGCTGCGCCTCAAGAAATTAAATCAAAATATAAGTGTAAAATTCCCATTCTTCCAGAACATAAAGATTACGATTTTGTTGATGGTGATTGGAGATATCATGATTCATATGCAGGCAGTTCCTGGGCTCCTGGTAGAGAAGTAGTTTTTTTCAAAGATGAACCAGTATGGTGTATGGCGTATCAAGGTCAAACTTTAGGAGATCTATCAGATAAGTTTATTGATGAAACTTTTGAATTCTTAAAAAAAGCTTTAAGAGGTTTCACTAATGAAATACCATTCAGAGGATTGGACGGATTTGAAGAGGGAGATTTTAGGTATTCTTTCACGTTTGAAGGCGATTATAGTTATTTCACTGGCAGAGAGTCTGTTTTTCATAAGGGTAAAGAAGTTTTCTTCCAAGATGTTATGGCAACGTTGATTAAATGAAAATTTTCTAACAATTTCTCAAGTACACAAATATTTAAGAATAAATCTCTATTTTTATAGTTTAGGTGATTCTAAATATGGTTAGAAATAAAAATTATGATAAGATTGTTTTAGAGTTAGTTCCAAAAGAAGTGGACCAATGGAAGAACTTTCAAGGTAAAAAATATCAGGGTACTTGTCAAAAGTTAACTGAAACATTGGTAAGTTCTTTGCCAGAAGCGTACAATAACGGTACTCATACTAAAAAAGAAGAAAATATTGGGGAAACAGCAAGAGTAATACAATTTGAAAGTCCGGAAGAATTATTTATTGGTTTTAGTTGTAGTAATCCTTATAATTTACTTCCAGAACATTCTGAAGATGTAGTTGTTTGTCCAACGTTTGATTTCTTTTTCACGCCGAATGAGGTAACTAAAGATTTACTAACCGCAGCATTAACCAATTTTTATCTTAGAGATTATGCAGAAGGTGGATTGAAAGTGTTTAGTTTAAAGAATAAGAAAATTTCAACTAAAGGAGAAACTTTATTACGCCAATATCTTCCAGAAGGGTTTAAATTTGAATCTGCTTGTGATGAAGGTCTTGTTACTTTAGTTAAACAGTATGAACTTTAATTTTTTATTTTTAGTAAATGTAGTATGATCTAATTATAATGCTTTATATACTGTTTAAAAGTTTTCTTGTTAACTTAACATCTTTTTTTCTTCTACTTCGAGTAAGAAAGTATTCTGTGTTGCGATCTATGTCTTTTTTCATCCCTATGATTTCCATTCGCATATCCATATCAATCTCAGTTTTT
>CAZXEM010000077.1:0-4803 GCA_964639875.1 uncultured Methanosarcinales archaeon
TTAAAAATTCACGTTTTATCTTACTTAATAACTCTAGTTCCGTTAATTTTACTAGCAATTTTACTCTTAATTCTTTTACCCAACAGTGTTTTAATAGCAATTACTATTTTCGTGCCCCTTATGTTAGCTTATTTCGTTTATATTGGGATAAGACTATTATTCGTTTATCCAGTGATGACTTTTGAAAAGAAAGGTGCTTACAATTCATTAAAAGAAGATTTTCATTTTGTAAAAACTCATTTAAATCACACTTTCATTACTTGGTTAGTGATAATTGGCATTACTATTTTAATGGCCATAGTTAGAGCAAACTTAGAATATGTAACTGATGTACTCTACGGCCAACTATTCTTATTAGGATTAATTGGAGCAGTAATTATAATCGGCTTGGAGATAATAGTTTCTGTCTGGGAACACGTTTATATCTTTAAAAGTTATTTAGAAGGGAAGAAGAAAAAGAAGAAGAAGAAGAAGAAGAAGAAGAAGTAATTATTCTAACTTTGCTTTCTTAATAATCATTCTCGCTACATATTCGCCGTCTTCCTGAATTTCAAAATCTTCAATAACCAATTTCTTCCTAAACAATGGACAATTAAGAACAAGAGATTCAAACTCTCCACCTTCGCCAGCAACATTACTGCCAATCTTTTCTTTTAATTTGTTAAGTTTTTCCAAATCATCAACAGTAATAACTTTGTTTAACCAAGATTTATTTAAACCATCTGCAGCAATAGCAGTAAAAATAAATTCAAACTTCTGATCAACTAATTCTTGCATTTCTTCTTCTTGATTTTTATGCCATAATGGATTGACACATTTCAATCCTAATTTCTGACAAATTTTTTCAATCCTACTACTTTGATATTCAGAAAATAAAGCTCCGGTAATAACTCCATCGAATTCAAACTTTTCCCGAGCTGCTTTAATTGCTAACTCAAGATCTTCTAATTCTTTTTCTTTCTCCCCTTCTGTACTAGCAATAATGTGGGGCATTTCCATCGCTTCTGCTTGCAATTCAGTAAGTTCTATTGCCGGAGTGTGGAACATATAAGAATTCAGGTTCTCTGATTGAATAGTAATTAAACAAGAGATTTCATGACCTGCTTTTTGAGCTAAATAAATAGCATAAACCGAGTCCTTTCCTCCGGTAAATAAAGCTGCTAATTTCATAATGTTGTTTTAAGAGCAAGATTTTATAAATTTATAGGAAAATAAGAATAAAATGGAAGAACTCTGGATACAAAACAATGAACTAATCCCTAAAGATAATTGGGTTGAAGTAATTGATAATCTGAAATCTCAAGAAGTAATTAGAAACAAAGAAGAAGCAAAAACAATTCTTAGGGAAAAATTAATCCAAGCAATAAAATCAAGATTACCAGAAGAAAAGTTTGGAGTTTTTTTCTCAGGAGGAGTAGATAGTTCTTTCATCGCCGCTATTGGTAAAAAAGAACAAGCTAACTTTACTTGTTACGCCGTGGGATTTCAAGATGAGGAAACTAAAGAACCGGAAGATATTATTGAAGCACAAAAAGTTGCTCAGAAATTAAATCTAAACTTAAAATATAAAATTTATAATTTAGAAGAAACTGAAAAAATTATCAAAAAAACAGTCCAAATATTAAAAACAGTTAACAAAACCGATGTAGTTAATATTGGAGTTGGAGCAGTAATTTTAGCAGCAACCGAATTAGGTAAAGAAGACAATATCAATTATTTCCTCAGTGGTTTAGGGAGTGAAGAAATCTTTGCGGGTTATGAACGGCATGATCAAGCAGAAGATATTCAGGAAGAATGTTGGTCAGGATTAAAACTAATGCATAGCAGAGATTTAATTAGAGATTTTACATTAGCCAAAGAACTAAACATCGAAATTAAAACGCCTTTCTTAGACAAGAATTTAATTGAATACGCAATGAAACTTCCCGCGGATTGGAAAATAATTCAAGAAAAGAAAAAAGTTATTCTTAGAGAAGTTGCCGAAGAATTTCTTGAAGAATTCGCTTGGCGAAAAAAGAAAGCCGCTCAATACGGCAGTTGTTTTGATAAAGCAATTTCCAAATTAGCAAAAAAGAACGGGTTTAAGTTGAAGAAAGATTGGATAGATAGTTTATAATCAATTCAAATGTAATTCTAAAATGTCTTCATCTAGAAGTTTATGTTTCAAGCTTACTTTCTGTGCTGGATGTTTAGCTGATTTTCCCCATACTCTAGCAAACTTAAACTTTTTAATAAAATCTTTATGGGTTTTTGAACACACATCCCTTATTGTAGCTCCACGATAAATGATCATTGGTTCATTCATGTCTGCTTCTTTACGTGGTTCTTTCATATAAATTCTAATAAAATCTAACTTTTGAAAAATCAGTTCCCTTAACTGATCGATGTTCAATCCATCTTCAGCAGAAACTAAAATGTCTGCATTTAATTCTTTTTTAACTTTACTAACTTTAGAAGCGGAAGCCAAATCAACTTTACTAATACAAGTTAAAGCAGGAACATATTTTTTATTACTTTCAATACAATCAATAAAATCATCAATATCGATGGGACTTCTAATTAACACTTCTGCATTAACCAATTTGAATTCCCGTAAAACTTTTTTCATTGTTTCATCATCAACGTTTAATTTCACAGTTTTTCCAATTTGAATTCCACCTTTTGACTTTTTCTTGATCCACACTTGTGGTTTTGTTTTATTCAACCTAATTCGAGATTCCCAAACTTCTCTTAAAATTGCTGGATAATGTTCAGGATGATTAACATCAACTAAAACCAATACTAAATCTGCGTTTTGAATTACAGTTAATACTTCTTTACCTCTCCCTTTACCAGAAGCTGCTCCGGAAACAATTCCTGGAACGTCCAAAATTTGAATTTTAGCTTGTTTATATTCCATCATTCCTGGAACCACAGATAAAGTAGTAAATTCATAAGCACCAACTTCAGATTCTGCGCCAGTTAACGCATTTAATAAAGTTGATTTTCCGGCAGAAGGAAAACCTAACAAAAGAACTGTTCCATCACCAGACTTTCTAACAGTATAACCATGTTCAGACCGACCTGTTTTTTTAGAAACACGAGATTCTTGCTTTTCTTTAAGTTGAGCAATCTTAGCTTTAACAATCCCAATATGACCTTGAGTTGCTTTATTATACTTAGTTTTTTTAAGCTCGTCCTGTAATTCTTTAATTTTTTTATTATAATCAACCATAATGTATGCTCAATAAACCAAGTATGCTTTATATACTTTTTCGCAATTTTTATAAACCCTTCAATTGATATCACTAATATGGTCAACGAAACTATCGCAGTTAACGGAGTTGTAGAAACTGCTCAATCTTATGTTTACACAATCACAATAGGAATTGTTATTTTACTAGTAGGGTTTAGTTTAGGAGTATTAGCAAAAAAGTTTCTCTTAAGAGTGTTAAAAGAGGTTGAACTTAATAAAATAATTACTAAAGTTGGAATAACTTATAATTTAGAAAAATGGATTAGTAACATTATTTCTTTTGTAATTTACTTTTTCACGATAATATTTTTCCTTGAACAATTTAACATTAAATCAATTTGGATACTTTACTTAATTGCTGGAGCGATCTTAATGTTAGTTATTTTAACGTTCCTTGTAGGGATAAAAGATATTATCCCTAACCTTATCGGGTGGATAATTATCCAGAAAAAAGGTAAAATTAAAGAGGGTAAAAGTGTTGAAATTAAAGAGATTCAAGGAATTGTAGAAAAAGTTGGTTTCTTAGAAACAGAAATTAAAACAGAAAATGGTGACGTACTTTATTTACCAAACTCATTATTTATCAAATCAAAATTTAAATTAAAGAAAACATAAACTTATTTATTTTTAAGTTCTTCCATTACTTCTTTTTGTAAATCGTCAATATTTTGTTGTAACTTTTCTTCCTGCTGAACAAAATTTTTTAACCTAATTTCGATAACTTCTTTTTTTTCTAATAAATCTTTTTCTAATTCCTCTTTAGATGAAGCTAACATGATTTTACCTACAATTTTGTAAGCCTGAGAAGTATTTTTCAGTTCAGTAAGTGCAGAATCAATCTCAATAACTTGCGTATGTAACTGTTGTTTTTGTAAACTTACATTCTGTAAGTTTTGTTGTAAAACTTGTAATTGACTAACTTTATCTTGAGGATTCATTTGAATTTTACCTAGCTTTAATTTTTACAATTGATCTTCTATCTTTGTAAAGAATTTTACCGCCACAATAAGGGCACCTAACTTTAGTAGCAAGGTATTCGTCTTCAACTTTTTTTCCACAACTGAAACAGAGATAATACATTTTTTTAGCACCTTCTAGATTGTATACGCTTTACTAGCGAATTTAACGTCACATTTTGCACATTGCCAAATTCCTAAAGCAACCCTCTTAACAGCATTTTTGTTACAGTAAGGGCACTTATGTTTAGCTCGTTGTTGAGCTTCAATTTTAGCAAACTTCTTTTTAGGTTTTCTTCCATACCTTGCATTGAATCTTTTTGTTGGCATATTATTTTCCTCTTGTTAATTGTAAATATGGGGCCGCCCAGATTTGAACTGGGGTCTAAGCGTCCCAAACGCCTAATGCTAGACCAAGCTACACTACGGCCCCATAGTGTATTTATAAATGTTATGTTAAAATAGTAGTTAATTTAAAAAGTTTTGCTTTAAAAAGAGAGATTTGTATTTTTAAGATTTATTAAGCATATTGATTATAGGTTGTACTTTAGGGTTATAATTCTCAAATATCATCTCGATTCTTGAATTTTTCTTAACATCATCCCTAGAATA
>CAZXEM010000078.1:0-4753 GCA_964639875.1 uncultured Methanosarcinales archaeon
TTGAAGATAACGGGCCAGGAATTATTGAAAAACAAATTCCAAAAATATTTGCTAAACTATTGTACGGGAGCAAATTTCACAAATTATCGTCAACAAGAGGTCAGCAAGGAATTGGAATTTCTGCAACCCTTCTTTACGGACAATTAACTACTGGAAAACCAGCGTTAATCACCTCTAAAACAGGAAAAAATAACCCTGCTCACCAAATCAAACTTAAAATTAATACTCAAACTAATAATCCCGATGTTGTTTCCAGTGAAACCGTTGAATGGGATGAAAAAATACATGGAACAAAAATAGAAATTGATATGGAAGGTGCCTATCTTAAGGGAAAACAGTCTGTTGATGAATATTTAAAACAGACAGCAATAGTTAATCCTCATTTAACATTAATTTATACTAATCCTAATGCAGAACAGTTTATTTTTCCACGAGTTACAGAAAATTTACCAGCAGAAGTTAAAGAAATTAAACCACACCCTTACGGGGTAGAGTTGGGAAGATTAATTAAAATGTTAGATTTAACTTCTTCTAAAACTTTGCAACATTTTTTAACCACAGAATTTGTCCGTGTCGGTGGTGGAACTGCAAAAACTATTTGTGAAAATTCTGCTTTGTTACCAAAAACAAGACCTAGAAAAATTAGTCGGGACATGGCGGAACAACTTTTTAATGGAATTAAAAAAACTAAAATCATTTCTCCACCAACAGATTGTATCTCTCCAATTGGTGAAGAAGAATTAGAAAAGGGATTAAGGAAAGAAATTAATGCAGAATTTTATTGTTCTACTACTAGAAGTCCTTCTGTTTATCGAGGAAATCCGTTTATCATTGAAGCGGCAATGGCTTTTGGTGGTGAACAACCAGCAGACAAAACAGTAAGAATTATGAGGTTTGCTAATCGAGTTCCATTATTATATCAACAAGGAGCTTGTGCAATCACTAACTCTTTGATGCATACTTCTTGGCGTTCTTATGGGTTGAACCAAAGTAAAAGTTCAATCCCAGTAGGTCCTTGTACAATTGTAGTACATATGACTTCTGTTTGGGTTCCATTTACTTCAGAATCTAAAGAGGCCCTTGCAAATTATAATGAAATTGCTAGAGAAATAAAGTTTGCTTTGCAAGAATGTGGCAGGAAACTTGCTTCTTTTGTTAATAAGAAGAGAAGAATCAAAGATGAAGGTAAAAAAAGAAGTTATATTGAAAAATATATTCCTCATGTTGCGGATGCACTTAAAGAATTATTAGGATTTGATGAAATTAGTAAAAAGAAAATTGAAGATGATTTATGTGAAATATTGGAACATACTAGGGGAGAATTAGAAGAAATTAAAGTTGATAATCCAGATTATGATCCAGAATTAGCTAAAATAGGTAAAGAAGAGAAACCTGAAAAAGATAAAGATAAAGATAAAGAAGAGAAAGAAGAATCCAAGAGTGAAAAGAAAAAAGAAAGTAAAAAAGAAAGTAAGGAAGAAAAAGATGATAAAGTTGCAAATAAAAATAAATCCGGGCAACAGAAATTAATGTAAATAATAAAATGGTAACTAAAAAAAATAATGTTGTGGGACAAATTCAAAAAATAGCTAAAGAGATTCACAACAAAATTAAACTTATCAAACAACCAGAATTAGTAATGCCTATTAGAGCTTTAAGTAATGTTGAGTATAACGAGAAAGAAGGTTATTTCAAAATTATGAACAAAATTAAGTCACGAACATTAACTGCTTCTACCATCAAAACTTTTGCCCAAACATTAAGGATGATGGGTCTTTCTAAAGAACTTATAGAAAAGAATGACATTGCTACTAAAAGAGAAGCTTATTATGTTTCTAAAAACTGGGGAGATGCTCGTTTTAAAGAACAACCTGAATCTGATACAGTTATGGACGATATTGAAGCAATGATGCGTGTTAATCGAGAACAGATTGGTTTCATTCCTGGCGAAAAGGGTGGTGCAGTTGCTGGTAAGTTAACTGTAATTGATGTTGATCAAGATACAAAAAAGGAATTAAAAATTGATTGTACTAAATTTGGAAGTGGTGCATATGCAATTCCATCTTCTGTTGAACATTTAAAATTTGAAACTAATGCTAAATTTGTTTTGGCAATTGAAACTGCTGGTATGTTTGAACGGCTTAACAAACACAAATATTGGAAAAAGACTAATTGTATTATTATTGCTATGTCCGGAGTTCCAACAAGAGCGACAAGAAGGTTTATGAGAAAACTTGCCGACGAAAATAAGTTACCAGTTTATGTGTTTACTGATGGTGACCCTTACGGATACTTTTCAATTTACAGAACTCTTAAAGTAGGTTCAGGAAATGCTGCTCACATTAATCAGTTTTTCTGTGTACCAAATGCTCGTTTTATTGGTGTTACACCTCAGGATATTGAAGATTATAAATTGCCTACTCATCCATTGAAAGAGGTTGATTTCAAAAAAATTAAAGATGTTATTAAGAACGATCCGTTCTGTAAACATCATAAAGAATGGCAAAAAGCTTTACAGAAAATGGCCAAGATGAAAGTCAGGGTTGAACAGCAAGCGTTCTCGGCACATAGTTTAAATTTTGTAATGGAAAAGTATTTGCCGAAGAAATTGAAAGACCAAAAAACTTGGTTACCTTAAAAATTAATTAATCAATCAATCAATCAATCAATTTAAGCACTTACAAAGTTTGTAATTGTCGTTTAAAGCTTTAACTTTTGAAGCAAAAGAAACTTTATTTTTAGGTTTAATATTCTGGGCAAAAGGACATTTACTGTCATGTACTTTGTTAGAACTCTTTGCACCAATGAATTTCTTTTTAACACTTTTTTTAGCTACTTTTTTGTTAGATGCTTTTCTAACTTTAGTAACTTTTTTTCTATTAAGCATTTCTTTAAGTTCTTGATTTTCAACTTTAAGTTGTTCAAGTTGTTTTAGAATAAATCTAACATTACTATAAAGCGTAGTGATATCTGCTTTAGCTAAGCTAAAAGATCTAATAACGTTTTCTTCGAATTGTTTCATTTTTTATTACCTCATAGGTGATTTTTAAGTTATTATTACTATTCAAAAGCTCATTTATAAATCTTTTGGTTTATTGTTACTTAAGAGTAGTCATGGAGGGATACATAAGATTTAAAATGGTTAAGTTTATTCCCCCACTACAATGAAAAAAATAATTATAATTGCATTATTGGTAATCAGTTTATTCTTATTATCATGTGGGGGAGAAAAAATGACAAATAAAACAGCAACATTACACACTAGTTTAGGAACAATTGAAATTGAATTGTTTGAAGATAAAATGCCAATTACCACAAAAAATTTTATTAAGTTGGCTGAAGAAGGTTTTTATGACAATACAAAATTTCATCGGGTAATTTCTGGATTTATGATTCAGGGCGGAGACCCGTTAAGTAAAGATGATTCTAAGAAACAAATGTGGGGGACAGGCGATCCTGGATACAAAATTCAAGACGAGTTTGGTACGGTAGGAAATAATAAAGGGACAATTGCTATGGCTAATGCCGGTCCTAATACGGGGGGCAGTCAGTTTTTCATTAATTTAATAGGCAATAATTTCCTTGACAGTAAACATCCTGTTTTTGGTAATGTTATTAACGGAATAGAAATTGTTGAAAAGATTGGTAAAGTTCAAACAGGTCAAGCAGATCAGCCAGTTGATAACGTGGTTATTGAAAAAATCATTATCAAATGATTTCTGTTGGTAATACTCCTTTAATAAAAGTAAACGGGATTTATGCTAAACTAGAATGTACTAATCCTTGTGGTAGTGTTAAAGATAGAATTGCAAAATATATTCTTGATGAAAGTGAAAGTAAAGGCATTCTGAAACCTGGAATGAAAATTATTGAAGCTACTAGTGGTAATACTGGAATTGCATTTAGTTATTATGCTCGTGAGAAAGGTTACAAACTTACTGTAGTTATGCCAGAAAATATGACTGAGGAGCGAAAAAAAATAATTAAAGGGTTAGGGGCAGAATTAATTCTGTGTTCTAAAGAAGGAAGTTTTGCTGAAGCAGCCATGATTAGAAATAAATTGGCAACAGAAAATGGTTATTTTAATCCTGATCAATTTTCCAATCCATTAAATGTAGAATGTCATTACCTAACTACTGGACAAGAAATTTTACAACAAATTAAACAATATAGTTCTGAAAAAATTGATTGTTTTGTTGCTGGTGTAGGTACTGGTGGAACTTTGATTGGTGTTGGTAAAGCATTGAAAGAGATTTATTCAGAAGCTAAAATTGTTGCTGTTGAACCAATTGAATCAGCAGTGATGAGCGGAGGTTCTGCTGGTGCACATAGTATCCCTGGGATTGGGGATGGTTTCATTCCCGCAATTGCTAGTAATGGTAACGGAGGAATCAATCCTTTAATTGACGAAGTAGTTTGCGTTTCTAGTCAGGAAGCAAAGGATACTGCTAAAGAACTTGAAGAGAAGTATGGTTTTTGTGTCGGGGTTTCCTCAGGAGCAAATTATGCTGCTTCCAAAAAACTTGAGGACCGCTTTGAAACAATCGTGACTGTTTTTCCTGATGGTTATGCTAGATACCAATCACAAGGATTAGAACATTGTCAAGGGAAGAAATGTCCTTATGAAGTTGAACCAGTGATTTCTGTTTGATTATTATTATTATTATTATTATTATTATTATTATTATTATTATTATTATTGTTTGGCGGTGTTATTTTGGCGAGAGCTCTCATGGGGGAGCCGGTTCATAAT
>CAZXEM010000079.1:0-4687 GCA_964639875.1 uncultured Methanosarcinales archaeon
TAGAATTTAGCGTAAATGTCTACGTTCTCAGGTGGTGGACAAATTGAAACTAACAACTTTTAACCGCATATTGTTCGTTTTAATGAACTTAAAGTGTTAAAAGTTGTTAAATTTAATCAAAACGACTGGTTAATCCATTAAATACCTAACTCTCTAACAATAATATTTAAAAATAGGCTTATTCTAAGTTAAATTGTGGTAGAAAATAATCAACAGCCAGTAAGTACGAAAAGTATTCTTGATGTTGCTGAAGAGAACTTAACTCCAGGGATGAAACAGTATCGAGACATTAAGAAACAAAACCCTGACTGTTTAATCATGCTCAGAATGGGCGATTTTTTTGAAATGTTTTACGAAGATGCAGTTACTGCTGCAAAAGCTTTAGAAATTACTCTTACTGCTCGTGGTCAAGGAGAAAAACGCGCTCCTTTAGCTGGAGTACCTTATCACGCTTTAGAAACTTATATGGGCAGGTTAGTAAAGAAAGGTTACAAAGTAGCGATTGTTGAACAATTAGAAGATCCAAAAAAAGCTAAAGGTCTTGTAAAAAGAGGCTTAGTAAGAATTGTTACTCCCGGAACTGTGATTGAAAGTTCCATGCTAGAAGAAACTGAAAACAATTACATTTTAGCATTAACATCTTTCGGTGATGAGTTTGCTCTTGCTTACTGTGATTTGTCCACTGGCGAATTTATTACTACTTCTGTCCAAAACGTAACTTCGTTAATGGCAGAAATTAGCAGATTAAATCCCAGTGAATGTCTTATTCCAGAATCGTTAAAAGTAAATGTTGAACTAATGAGTTTGATCAAAAATACGGGTTCTTTTATCAATTCGTTAGAAGATTATTATTTCAAGCCTGAAAAATCTCGAGAAATTTTGCTTGATCATTTTAATCTTACCTCTTTAGACAGTTTTGGATTGGAAGAAAAGAAATTGAACTTATCTGTCTCTGGAGCGTTGATCAAGTACCTTCTTGACACGCAAAAAAATTCTTTATCACACATTAAAAAAGTTATCTTTTCTGATCGAAACAGAATGATCATTGACTCTTCCACATTAAGAAATTTGGAACTTATCAGAAATCTTCGAGATGGAACTACTAGAGGAACTTTATTATCTGTTTTAGAAAAAACAATTACTGCCATGGGTTCAAGATTATTAAAAAAATGGATTAAAGAACCGTTAATTAACAAAAAAATTATTGAAAAGAGATTGTTTGCAGTTGAAGAATTGTACAAAAATATTATTGTTCGAGAAGATTTGGTTGATTTGTTAAAAGAAGTATATGATTTAGAACGTTTAATTTCTCGAGTAAATTATGGTAATGCTAATCCTCGAGACTTGTTATCTTTGAAACAATCGTTACAAAAAATTCCTGCCATTAAAGAAAAATTAGCAGAATTTAATAGTGAATTATTAAATGAAATTGCTAACATCTCTGGCTTGGAAGATGTTGCTCAACTTATTGAAAATTCTGTCCGGGAAGATGCTCCTCTTTTAATTAGGGAAGGAAGAATTATCAAACCAAGTTATAATTCTGAACTTGCAGAATTAACAGAAATTAAACAAAACAGTAAACAGTATTTGCAAGAACTTGAAGAAAAAGAAAAAAAGAAAACTGGAATTAACACGTTAAGAATCAGTTATACCAGAGTTTTCGGATATTTTATTGAAGTAACTAAAAAGAATTTACATCTTGTTCCAAAAAATTATATCCGGAAACAAACTACTGCAAATTCTGAACGGTACATTACTGAAGAACTAAAAATTGAAGAAGAAAAAATTTTGGGTGCCGAAGAAAAAATTACTGCTTTAGAATATAATTTGTTTCAAGATTTGTTAACAAAAATTTCTGCCAGTACTGAACCGGTTCAAGATGCAGCATTAAAATTAGCAGTTCTTGACGTACTCAGTTCGTTAGCAAAAGTTGCATTAGAAAACAATTATTGTTTACCAAAATTTGTTGATGAGAAAGTTGTCCAGTTAAAAAACGGCAGGCATCCAGTAGTTGAAAAGTTAGAAGATCGGTTTGTTGCTAATAATATCATTATCAATGATGGTGAGATGATGATCATTACTGGTGCGAACATGTCAGGGAAATCAACTTTACAACGACAAGTAGCTTTAATTGTTTTAATGGCCCAAATTGGTAGTTTTGTTCCAGCAGAAGAAGCAGTTTTAGGAATTGTTGATAGAATCTTTACCAGAGTTGGCGCTTCAGATGATTTAGCTTCTGGCCAGTCAACGTTTATGGTTGAGATGAATGAAACTGCATCAATTTTAAACAACGCAACAGAGAACAGTTTAATCATCTTGGACGAGATTGGAAGAGGTACTTCAACTTTTGATGGCGTTTCAATTGCTTGGAGCGTTGCTGAACATATTTATAGTAAAATTAAAGCTAAAACGTTATTTTCAACACATTATCATGTGATGAACAAGTTGGAAGAAAAGTTTACTAAAATTAAAAATTATTACCTAGCTGCTAAAGAGTCTGGTGGTGAAATTGTTTTCTTGTATAAATTAATGCAAGGTGGAACAGATCAAAGTTTTGGTGTTCATGTTGCTAAATTAGCAGGTCTACCTTATGAAGTGATTCAACGGGCAGAAGAAATTCAACAAATTCTAGAAAAAGATGATGAAATGGTGAAGAGGATTAAAGCGAAGAAACTGGAAGAGCAACGGAGTTTAGACGGTTTCTAGATTCTGCTTAACAAATAAATTTATATATTTCATTCTTTTAGTTTTATTTTAGGTGATATTAAATGGGAAAAACATTAAAACAAATAGATAAAGACATTCTTGAAAATATTAAAAAGATTCATACATTTGTAAATCGATGGAGTATGATGACAAAAGAGGAACATGAAGAAGGTAAAATTGATGATTTTCATTTTGAACAAACCGGAAGAATTAGAATGGAAATAGAAACTGAAATTAGAAGCATATATCATGATGTTATGGAACAAGAAGCTATAGATGCTCATATTGAAAAAATTAATGCCCAGATGAAAAAAGAATTTGGATAAGTTTTTATAGATAATAATGATTTGACCTTTAAAATGGTAAAAATCAGAACTGGAACATTAGATGATATTGTTGAAGTAGTTCAACTATGGCAAGAATTTATGGATGAACATGATATTCTTGTTGTTAAAAATAATCCTGCACTTAAAGATTACGTTCCTAAAGAAGAAAATGGTAAACAATTGTTTAAAGATTATCTTATTAAACTTCTAAAAACTGGTGAAGGTAACCTTTCCCTGGCAGATTATGAAGGGAAAATTGTTGGGTATAATTTAGCCCAAATAAAAGATGAAATCCCAGTATTAAAATTGAAAAAGGTTGGCCATGTTGCAGATTTGTACGTGCAAAAAGATTTTCGTGGTCAAGGTTTAAGTACAAAATTACAAGATGCTTCTATAAGCTGGTTTAAGAAAAATAAGATTAAAGTTATTTCTATAACTGTTTATCCAGACAATCCTCATGCTTATCAAATTTACAAGAAATGGGGCTTTATGGATTATAAAGTTGAGATGAGAAAAAAGATTTAAATGAAAAAAATAATCACTTTTCTTTTAAGTACATATCTTACATTAGCACCTAGTTCTCTTAATGCAGAAGAAATAATTTCTTACCGAGCAAATAAAGATTGGGCTTGTTTAGAATTAAGAGTAGAAGACACTAAAGTAAAAATGTGTGATGGTACTAAAAGAGATAGAGATGATAAAATTGATGAAATTAGTTATGAAACAGAATACTTAGAAGGTATTTGTACTAATAAAAAGTTTGATTTTAAAGACATTAGAAATAAATTGGTTGAAAAGTATGTTACTCAGTTTAATAATATTCTTGAAGGTAAAGATGGTGAGTTATCAAGCCATGATAAAAAAAGAAAATATGTGATGGCAGAACTTGATGATAAATTCTTTTTCCTTTCTGCAGATAAAGATAATAAAACTAAAAAGTTTTATGTGATGAGAAACGGGTTTGCACTGGGATTACATCAAGATCCGTTCACTCAGAATTTGGTTGAAGATTTGTATGAAAGAGTGTTAGATTCTGTTAATCACTGATTAGTGACTAAATGACCATAACCTTTATAAACCTGTGTTGGTATAATATTAATAATGGTACCAAAAATAATCTTAAGTGAATTACTTGCTAAAGATCATAAAGTTTGTTTGCTACAAACTGAAAATCAAACTCATATCGGTTTAAGTAGAGCTCCCGAGATTAATGCTTTTAATAGAATGTTAGAAGTTGAGCCAGAAGGAATTGTTAAAAATATAATCTTGGCCAGTGGTGGAATCGCCGATAAATTTGAACACGTTATTGGAACAAGGTATGTTCATTTAGACAATATTGAATTTTCTGAAAATGCATTAGTTTATTTACATAATCCTATTAATCTTGATCATAGATTAGTTCTTTCAGTAGACGAATTAATTCAAGAACAAGCCAAAAAAGAGTATTCATGGATAGAAGGAAATACTTTAGACCAAATTAAAACTAATTTAAAAGATCAAACCATTTTAAGTAGAGATAATGATTTGGAATTAATAGCCCGATTAAGAGATTATGGGAGAAATAATGGTGTACAACTTTACTTATTAGGAAGTGCAACAGGAAGAGCTGGGCCAAGACAATTAGTTATTAAGAAAATGGTTGAACAATTTCCTGG
>CAZXEM010000080.1:0-4231 GCA_964639875.1 uncultured Methanosarcinales archaeon
AGACATGAGAAAAGTTTAAAATGAAAAAAAGAACAAAGAAGAAATTATGGAAATTTGTTAAGTATGTAATTAAAGTTATTTTCTATTATCCGTTCAAAGGCTTATGGTGGGTGTTAAAGAAGTCAGGTTCCGCAGTTAAGTCTCAAATCAGTAAAACTGTAGACATAAGCAAAAAGAAAAAAATTGAAAAGAAAAAACCTCAAACTCAAGCTAAATATAATAAACTTAAAGAATTAAAACATAAAAAAGGAACATTGACTGTTTTTGAAAATAAATTGTACAAAAATAAAAGTACCGTAGGATTAATCTTGGGAGCAAGAGGCACAGGTAAATCTGGAATTGGAATGCGATTGTTAGAAAATTTTAAAACAAAAACAAGTAAAAATATTTACGCTCTTGGCTTTAAAGAAGAATCTCTTCCAAACTGGATTAAAGTTGTTAAAGATATTGAAGAGATAGAAAATGATGCTGTAATCTTAGTTGACGAGGGTGGAATTGAATTCTCATCAAGAAATGCAATGAGTAACGCCAACAAGTTTCTCTCTGAACTATTATTGATTGCTCGACATAAAGATTTATCAGTAATATTTATCACCCAAAATTCTGCTAATTTAGAAATTAACGCTATCAGGCAAGCGGATTATTTGATCTTGAAACCAAGTTCTTTATTACAAAAAGATTTTGAACGTAAGAAGATAAGAGATGTTTATACTGAAGTGGAATCAGATTTTGAAGAATTGGTAGACCCAGGGTTAACTTACATTTATTCAAGTAAATATCTAGGTTTTGTTTCTAACACGTTACCAAGTTTCTGGAGTGAAAAAGTTAGTAAAGGATATGCAAATAAAAAATCAGAAAAAACTTCCTAATCCCTTCTGCGATAACTCTTCCTTCTTATCTTTAATTTTATCTAACTTACTTTTAACCCGATCTAAAGAAAAGTCATGCCCATCAACTAATAATTTAATCAGTTTCTCTTCATCAAAGTTTTCCCATTCTAAATTGTAATCATCAGTAACTTTCATTTCTTTGATGGTATTGAAAACTTCTTTCCACCCTAAATCCGGATAATTTTCTTCCCATTTTGCTTCTTTAAAAAGAAGATCAAAATTGTTAGCATGTTCTTTAACCAATTTAATTGCAGTTTTCGGACCAATTCCTTTAACCCCGCCGGGATTATAATCTGTTCCTACAAGAATTGCTAAAACAATTAACTGATTCAAATCAATCTTTAATTCGTCTAAAACATCTTTCAGCATGATTACTTCTGGTTTTACGGTGGTATAAGCAAACTTTCCGGCTTTCTTTCTTTTCCCGGCAATAGATAAATTTCTTACTAATCTTGGACAGCTGAAAATTAAGTTATCATAATCCTGACTGATGGAGGCATAAGCCTCTCCTTTCTTAACCATATAAGCAGTTTGTGCTTCTCCTTCTGATGGTGCTTGAACAATTGGTAATCCCAATAAAGTAATAATGTTTTTAGCATCAGCAATCATATCCTTGTCTAACCTAACCGTTCGGGAAGCAAACTTCCGCATATCATCCAAATTACCGGCTTCTTCAGCTTCTTTAAGTTTCAAAGATGCTTCTTGTTTTATTTTCGTTCTTTTTTCCCAAGTTTTTAATTTTAAATCTGGAGCTTTACCATCAAAAACAAATACTAATTTCAAACCTTCTTCCATTAAAGAAGTAGTTCTGTTGAAAAGTCCAATTAGATGTGAAGTAACTCTTCCCTGTGAATCTATTAAAGCGGAACCATCAGCGCTTCTGATCGTAGTTAAGAATTGATAAAGCATATTCATCGCATCTACAGCAACAATTTTTCCTTTCAAATCTCTGATTGCAATTTCATTCCGTACAACTAAATCTTTGAATTGTAATCCCATAAAGAATCAGATTGGTTAGTTATTAAAAAGTCTTTTGGTTATTAAATTTCATTACCAACTTTTTTAACAATAACGTTTTCGAACACACCAGAATCTAACATATCTTCCGCTTTTTTTGTAATCTCGTTAGTGTACAAGAATAGAAGTGGAAGTTTCTTAGTTTGTGCTTCCATATAAGCAGCAGAAATATCTTTCTCATCACACTTGTTTTTAGATTTAGCTTTACAATAATAAGTTATCTTTCCTACTGCTGAAGGTACTTTTAACAAAAAGTCAATTTCAGAATTTTTCCTCACAATTTCCTTTTGTTCAATAGTAATTCTTAATTTTGAGAAATAGTTTTCTAATAAAGGGGACAGTTCATCCTCAATAACTTTCCGTTTACGCGTAATTTTATCTTTAATCTTTTGAAATAATGGTTTCTTTTCTACTACTTGTTGCAACTTAACTTGTTTCTCTTCTTTAAATTCTTCAAGAGATGATTCTTCTTCCAACTCTTCTTGTAAAGATTGTTCAAGCGGACTTTCTTCCATAACTTCTTCAGCCGGAGATTCTTTAACCACTACAGGTTCTGGAATGGGTTCAGGTTCTAACTTCACTTCAGGTTTAGGTTCTTCTGGTTGAACAACTACTTTAGGTTCCTCTTTTAATTCAAAGACAGGTTCTGGAACAACTTCTTCTTTTGACTGAATTTCTTGTTCTTGTTCAGGAACTTCAATAGTTTGAGTAATTGGTAAAGGTTCAATGGGAGTAGAAAGTTGAGCAACTGGTTGTTCAAAATTATCAGTTAACATATTTCTAATAATTTCGTTCCCCTCCTCATTACTTGTTAAATAATACTTCCAAAATAATTCTCTTTTTCCATCAGCAGTAACATGTAAAGGAACAGCAAAATCTTTCAAATTTCGTAAAGCAACTTTTGGTAATAGTTCAAGTTCAGATTCTCTTAAAACTTTTTTATCTTTTAATATTTCTAAAACCTGTAAATCTTTAGGGTTAACGTTACCAGGAGCAAAATGGTATAATTTATCTTCATCCCCGGGGATGTAGTATAATGGAGACCCGCCAACTTTTAATTTAGATATTTTAACTTTACCTTGTGAAGCTAAATCAGATAAGTGGGCTGAAGCAAGTAAAATTTCAGTACTAATATTTTTAGCTACTTTAGAAGGCAAAGTTGGCCCTACTACTTTAAGAAAATTCAATATTTTATCTTGATCTTGCATGGAATTCTAGTATTATAAGTGGTTTATATAGTTTTCGAGCCTGGAAAGATAAGAAAAAAATAAATTAAGACAATAATAAAATTAAAATAAGAAATTAAGGTCGCATCCACCTAATTTCGTAATAAGTTACGTCATTCTCTGCATCTACAATGCCCATTAATAACTTTTTTTTGGTAGAATGAGCAACTCTATTCTTTGCAGAAAAGTCGTGCCAAGTTAACGTACTGGCTTCATCTACTGGAAAAACTATCCATTTAGCATGATCTTCTCCGGGCTTAATCCCACGATCATAAACTCTAAAATCTGCACCAAACTTCAATGCCGTTTTAATAATATAACCACGGTTACGCATATTTTTGAAAACGCAATATCTAATCCAAAAGTTAGGTTCAATCTTTCTAGCTTTTTTTACAAAAGCTTCAGGACTAACTTTCCGACCAGCTTCACTTTTTACGTCCAATTTACCTTTCTCCATTAAGTAGTATGCTTCTAATAAAGAAAGTTCAACTTTACCTTTCTCACTTAAACTACCAAACCGAGATTGATTGTATAATTCTCTAGCTTCATCAGAAACTTCAGTGATTACTCGTTCACCACCCAAAATAGCTTTAACCATTGTTCGTTTAACTTTTTTAGATGGAGCCTTCATTTCCTCTGAAGAAGTCTTTGAGGATTTATCCTCTAAGACACCAGAGGACGTACCTCTTAGTGTTTCAGCTACTGCTGCTTCCTGAGATTTCAAAGACTTTTTGCTTGTTTTCTTAGTTGTTTTTGCCATAACTATGCAAATAAGAATTCCTTTTTTAAATGTTATTGGAAAAAACAATAATTCTAACTATCTATAAAACTAATAAAGTTTAAATAGCAACAAATTTTCATTAAAGCAAAGAGGTGATATTTATGAAAAAGAATATATTTGTAATATTAACAATCATAATTCTAAGTGTGTTAATTATTGGTTGTAATGAAACTGTGGAAGAACTTCCCGTAAAACCAGAAGGAACTCCTGAACCGGCAGCAGAAGACCCCATTGAAGAACCACTAACAGAAACAGCACCAGCTGAATTAAAAGTAATTAAAGTTACAGGAGAAAACTATAAATTCATGATGGATGGA
>CAZXEM010000081.1:0-4228 GCA_964639875.1 uncultured Methanosarcinales archaeon
GTCTGGCGAGTTTGTTAATCGACTAACGACTGGAATGTTAAAGACTGGCAGTTGGAAAGATAAACAGTTTCGAGCTTATGATGTTGAGATTAATGTTCCTAAAGTTTATCCCGGGAAGAAACATTTTGTTAATCAGGCCGTTGAATATGCAAAACAAGTTTGGATAGATATGGGATTTAAAGAAATGACTGGAAACATGGTTGCAACTAGTTTCTGGTGTTTTGATGTTTTATTTGTCCCTCAAGATCATCCGGCTAGAGAAATGCAGGACACCTTCTTTTTAGGTGGTAAAGTTGAGAAAGGTCAATTGCCAGATAAAGAAATTCTGGAGAAAGTAAAGAATACTCATGAGGGTGGTGGAAATACTGGCAGTAAAGGTTGGCAATATAAATGGAGTGATGATATCACGCAAACAAATGTCTTAAGAACACATACTACTATTCTCTCAGCAAAAACATTATCACAATTAAAAAAAGAAGATTTGCCTGCCAAGTTTTTTGCTTTAGGAAAGAATTTCCGAAATGAAGCTTTGGACTGGAAACACTTATTTGAATTTAATCAAACAGAAGGAATTGTTATTGACAAGAATGCTAATTTCCGACATTTGTTAGGTTATTTGAAAGAATTTTTTAAAAAGATGGGTTTTGCTCAAGCAAGGTTTCGACCTGCTTATTTTCCTTACACTGAACCTAGCGTAGAGATTGACGTTTTTCATCCTATCAAAAAAGAATGGGTAGAATTGGGTGGAGCAGGAATGTTCAGGCCGGAAGTGGTTATCTCACTATTGGGAGAAAATATTCCTGTCTTAGCTTGGGGTCCAGGATTTGATAGGTTAATCTTAGACAATTATGGGATTACTGATATTAGAGAATTATACAAAAACGATTTGAAACAGTTAAGAGAAATGAAAGTGTGGTTAAAATGAAAACTTATGCGCTAAGATTAAAACCTGGAATGGACTTGAAACAAGAGTTAATTAATTTTACTAAAGAAAAAAATATTTCAGCTGGTTTTATTATTAGTTGCGTGGGAAGTTTAAATGAAGCAAATTTAAGATTGGCAGATGAAAATATAATCCAAAAATTTGAAGAAAAATTTGAAATTGTTTCTTTAGCTGGAACGTTATCTCAAGATGGCCCACATTTACATATTTCATTATCAAACAAAGAAGGTAAAGTGGTAGGTGGTCATCTTAAAGAGGGTTGTATTATTTACACCACTGCAGAAATAATTATTGGAAATGAAGACTCATTAACATTTAATCGTGAAGTTGATGAAGTAACAACATTCAAAGAATTAGTAATAAAAATAAATGAATGAAAATGGTAAATGTAAAAGAAATCGCGGAGTTTTTGGATAAAGAATTAAAAATTAATGAATTTGAAGATGATGCTAATAATGGATTACAGATGGAAAATACTGGAGAAATTAAGAAAATTGGTTTCGCTGTTGATGCTAGTTTAGAAACTTTTCAGAAAGCTCAAGAATTAGGTTGTCAGATGTTAATCGCTCATCATGGAATGACTTATCGTGGGTTAACGCACATTACTGGCCATCATTATCAAAGGATAAAATATTTAATTGAAAATAATCTTGCAGTTTATTGTGCACATTTACCTTTAGATGCTCATCCAGTTTATGGTAACAATATCAAGATTGCTAATCTCTTAGAATTGAAAAACATAAAATGTTTTGGTGAACATGATGGTAAATCAATTGGTTTTCAGGGAGAATTTTCTGGAAATTTAGAAGATGTTAAAAAATTATTATCAGAGAATGGAATGAAAACTAGAAGTTTAGATTTTGGTAAGAAAGAAATTAAAACTATCGCTATAGTCTCTGGGGGAGCTGCATTTAATACCATTGAAGCCATTAAAAAAAATATTGATCTTTACATAACTGGAGAATCTGAACAATGGTTACATCATTTTGTTAAAGAAAATAAAGTTAATGTTATTTTTGGTGGACATTATGAAACAGAAGTTTTTGGAGTGAAAGCTTTAATGCCATTAATCAAAGAAAAATATAATGTTGAGGTAGAATTTATTGATCTTCCAACGTTAGTATGAATATATAAAATAGGAGAAAAAAAATTATCATTAAAATGATTTGGTGGGTAAACAAAGCGCATCCCGCCGTCTTTGAATGATAATCTTTGTAAAGATTATATGCCAACAATAAACGTAAGCAAGAAAGAGTTTGAAAAACTTGTCGGAAAAGAACTTCCTTTAGACCAACTTAAAGATCGAATCAGTATGTTAGGTACAGATCTGGAAGGGATTGAAGGTGACGAGATTGAAGTAGAAATATTTCCTAACCGGCCAGACATGTTATCCGTGCAAGGTTTTGCTAGAGCATTCTCTTCATTTATTGGCGTGAAGACTGGATTGAGGCATTATGATGTTAAAAAGTCTGGTGAAAAAGTTATTATTGACAATTCTGTGAAAAAAGTTCGTCCATTTACTGCTTGTGCAATTATTAAAAATCTTAAGTTTGATGATGAAAAAATTAAAGAAATAATTCAAATTCAAGAAAAGTTGCACATTACTTACGGGAGAAACAGGAAAAAAGCTGCTATCGGAATTTATCCTATGGAAATGATTAATTTCCCAATCACATATAAAGCAGATAATCCTAATGAAATTAAATTTCGACCTTTAGAATCTGAACAAGAATTAACTGGATTACAAATACTTTCTAAACATAAAGCCGGGAGAGAGTTTGGCCATTTACTGGAGGGGCTAGATCAATTTCCTTACTTTATCGATAACAATAATGAAATTTTGAGCATGCCACCAATCATCAATTCTCATTTAACAGGTAGGATTAGTGAAGACACAACAGAAGTTTTTATTGAATGTTCCGGTTTTGATTATTCAGTATTATCAAAATGTTTAAACATTATTGTTACTGCTTTTGCCGACATGGGAGGGGAGATTTATTCTTTAGAATTAGATTATGAAGAAGATAAAAAATCCAGTCCTAATTTAACTCCAGAAAAAATGAAATTGGATTTGAAATATATCAACAAGTGGTTAGGATTAAGTTTATCTGAAGATGAAGCTAAAAATTTATTGGAAAAAATGGGTTATGATTATGAAAATGGTTTAGTCTTAGTTCCTGCTTACCGGTCAGACATTTTACATCAAGTAGATCTCGCTGAAGATATTGCTATCGCTTACGGTTATGAAAATTTTACTGAAGAAATACCTAACGTGGCAACTATTGGTGAAGAGGATAAGTTAGAAAAGTTTGCTCGAAAAGTTCGTGAAATTGTTGTTGGTTTAAAATTATTAGAAGTGAAAAATTATCATTTAACAACAAAAGAAAATCTTAACGAGAAAATGGGTCTTGATTTGGAAGTTATTCCGTTAAAGAATGCGTTAGGTGAACATAACCATTTACGTAATGCTATTTTACCAAGTTTATTATCTAATTTAAAAGATAACCAGCACCACGAATATCCGCAAAATATTTTTGAAATAGGGAGAACTTTTAATTACGGAAATACTGAAACCGGTGTTACTGAAACTGAGAAATTAAGTGCGGTTTTATGTCATGAAAAAACTGATTTCACGGAGATTAAACAAACATTAGTAGCATTAATGCAATCATTAGGGTTAGACTGTTCTGTTCGAGAAAAAGAGCATCCTAGTTATATTCCTGGAAGGGTTGGCGAAATAATTATTAAAGATATTTCTATAGGATTTATTGGTGAACTTAGTCCTTCTGTTTTAAACAACTGGGAATTAACTGTCCCTGTTGTTGGATTTGAATTAGAATTGGAAACTTTGTTTAAAAAAATTTAAATAAAAAAATAAGAAAAAAGAAAATTATTCTTTTTTAGTTTCAGTTTCTACTGCTTTTTCAATGGAAGGTTCAGCTTTTTCTTTTACTGGTTCAGCTGCTTTCTTCTTTTCAGCTTTCTTTTCCTTCTTTGCAGGTTTCTCTTCAACTTTACTTTTATTCTTCTTTCGAATTTGTTTAGGTCTTTCAGTTGGTTTCTTACTCTTTTTATCCCATACGGGTAAACCTAACTTTTCAAAAGCTTTTTTTACTTCGTCATGAGAAGCTTTGTCTTTAATGTCAATAGTTTCTGTTAAAGGTTCAAGATGTTTAATGTTAACTTTCTTTCTTCGAACATCTCCATCAATAGTAACAAAATTATTATCAATTGTTTCAACAACAACACATTTTCGTTGAGCTTACGTAAGTCGTTCTTTTCTTC
>CAZXEM010000082.1:0-4048 GCA_964639875.1 uncultured Methanosarcinales archaeon
ACCTTCTGCTTGAACACCTAACATGACATCTTTTAACATTTCTTTAGCAACAGATTCAGAAGGTGTTTTTCTATGTTCGTGGGCGTATAAAGATTCTACTATCAATAAAGTTACTCCTTCTTTACCAATTTCTTCTAAACGAGCAAAATTTGGTTTCTTGCCTAGAGTTGGTTGACGATCAAATTTATAATCATTAGCATAAACAACTTTTCCGTAAGGTGTATGAAGAACAATCATTGACGCCTGAGGGATAGAATGAGTTATGTTAACTAATTCTACAGAAATTTTATTCGATAATTTGTAAACAGAATTTAAGTTTAAAGCAATTAATTCGTTAGGGATTTTAATTTTTTCATCTCTAAAAATACTTTTCAAAACTTCTGCGGTATAAGGTGTACAAATTACAGGCGCTTTAGGAAATATTCCTGCCGCGAAAGGAATTGCTCCAATATGGTCTAAATGACCGTGACTAGGAACAATGGCGATAACTTTACTTTTCCACTCTTTGATTAAACTGTAATTAGGAACTGCCTTTACATCTAGTAATTCATTGTAATGCATTGCAGAAATATCTTCGTCTTCCGTATGACGAATATAATTTTCCATATGTAGACCCATGTCTAAGACTACGACTTCATCATCTATTTTAATCGCAGTAGAATTTCCTCCTGTTTCTGAATAACCACCGATTGTACATATTTCTATTGGCATATTAGTGGAAAAGAGTTATTGGTTTAAAAAATCTACTATTTTATTGTAATAATTGAGCTAACCCATAAAAAGTTCCGATTGTTCCAATTACTATAGAATTCGATTGATAAGTTTGGTAACTCCATTTGAGATAAACTGCTTCTTTTTTTGTTTTCATACCTATTGCTAAAGGTTTACCTGCTTTACTATCTTGGTGTAATTGGTACAACCCATAAATAGGTAACCATTGTTTCCAATCTGCTTTTTCTAATTTTTTTTCTAAAGAGTCCATTTTATAATTATAAAAATAAATATGTGGGTGGCAGGGATTTCGCTGTTCTCTCCTGGTTTTGCGTGAGGGTAAGCAACGTTAGTTGCATATCCCGCACCTCGCTCCCAGTTCGCGAAAGAACTGACTCGAACCTGCGTAAGCACTAAGCTAATGGATTTTGAGTCCATCCCGTTTGACCACTCCGGCACACCCACATTAGAAATCTAAATAAAGATGTATTTTATAAAAGTTTCTTACAAATATTTATAAAGTAAAATTTCTTACTAACAGATATGAAAAAGAGGTTAGCGTTAATTTTGTTATTTACAATACTTTTACCTTTAGCCCTAGCTGAATTAGAAATTGAATTTACTTCTTTAGATCAGGAAGATTTTAATAGTTATTTATTAAACTTAAAGTTTGGTGATGCAGTTTATAAAGAGTTAATGGATGATGGAATTGTAATAGTCCCTACAGATCAAACGGGTAAATTCACTGCAACTTTAGACTCTTTAGATACGCCAGCAATAGACTATTTTGGAATAATAACCATTGATAAAGATAAAACGGAATTTTTAGTTTATCCAAGCGGATATTTGAAAGGAAAAATTTTAGATTTAGCCGGCAACCTTATTCCTGATGCTCAACTGAACTTTAATTGTTATTCAGAATTTTTGTTTACTCATCCTAAAAAAGTAGATCATGTTGGTTTTTTTACAGTGAAAAACATGCCAGTGGGTAGTTGTTTAATAGTTGCTTCTAAAAATGAATTGGTGGGCAATGCTGAATTTAAAGTTGAGAAAGGTGAAGTTGTTTCGGTAGAAATCATTTTGGGTGAATCTGTAGCTAAAAAGAGTGATTTAGTTGGTTGGATTTTGTCAATTTTGATCTTAATTGCGATTATTTTGTTAATTATTTGGTTCATTTTAAAGAAAAAACCTAAAAAATCTAAAAAAGAAGTTAAAAATGAAGATTCAGAAGAAAAACGTTCTAAACAAACCCTGGCTTTAATGAAAACATTATCTGAAAAAGAGAAAAAAGTGGTTAATTTCTTGCTTGAACATAAAAATAAAGCTTCTCAAGCTAAAATTAGGCACAATACTAAAGTACCGAGAACAAGTTTAACTAGGGTATTACAAAGTCTAGAAAGGAAAAAAATAGTAGAAATACAGAAAGAGGGAAAAATGGTCTCCGTTAAATTAACTAAGTTCTTTTTGGGCAAAGAGTGAACATTGGAGCTAGATTATTTCTTTTCAATCATTTTGGGTAACTTATTGGCGTTATTTATTAAGTGCTGTCCGCCCAATCTTTAAGTAAGTGTTTGACTTCTGGGTAAGTATGGAAACAAAAAACCTATCAAACGTATGGAGGTACGTAAAAATGAATTGGAAAAATATTGTTTTAATGGCTGTATTGTTATTGTTCGTAAGTTCAATATCTGCTATGGCTGAAGTTGAGGGAAAAGATCTTGGGGTTTTATCTTATAGTGTGATGCCTAAACCGGCAGTAGTTGGCGAACCTGTTGAAGTAACACTAACGATAAAAAATATGGGTA
Organism: uncultured Methanosarcinales archaeon; assembly: GCA_964639875.1. Lineage (GTDB taxonomy): Archaea > Nanobdellota > Nanobdellia > Woesearchaeales > GW2011-AR9 > CAZQLW01. The sequence continues at coordinate 2,517 of CAZXEM010000082.1, forward strand.
CTGAAAATATTCATGAAAACTTTGTAATTGAATTTCAAGCTTGTAAACCCGGTGGATTTAGTTGCCATATTCCAGAAGGTGCAGAAGTACAAGGTTTAGCTATTGGAGAAGAAAAATCTTTCTTAAAGAAGTTTAACATCAAAGAATCAGATGTTGTTAATGGTCAATCTATAATTAGATTTGTAGTTGATGGCGATGGTCATGTTGATGAAGTTGATGAAACAAATAACATTTATAGCATGTTAATTGATGTTGTTGAAGAAGCTCCTATTGTAGAAGTTTCTGGAGGACCAGTTAAATTTAGTGTTGCGGTAAATGATTATCCTGATAATCAAGATTACGATTTGTCAAAGAATTTGAAGTTTGCTTACGTAAATATGTACACTGTTGAATTAGAAGAAGATGCTTTTAAAGTTGTTAGTTATGAAACTAAATATACTGGAAAAGCAGCAGCAGCAATTTTTACTGTTGAAGTGGGAGAAATGGTTTACTTCGAAGGTTTCAAAACTAAAGAAGGTGCAAAAGAAGGTGCAGTAAATAAACAAGCTTTACTTTGGTCATTACCACCTTTTAAGAATTTTGGAACAGAAGGAGATAACGTCTTATATCAAACTCATTGGACAGAAACTGATGAATTTTTAAAGCATGATAAAGATTACGCTGGTTCAAGTTCTTTAAGTGTACCTTATCAAGATCTTGATAATGAAATTGTTGAACCTGTAGACACAGTTGAACCTGTTGAACAAATTAAACTGAAAGTTAAAAGTACAGTTAAAGAAGTTAAGTTAGATTGGAATGATCTTTCCGGTTTAGGTGATACTTTTGATAAGTATAACATTCAGCTTAAGAAAGGTAAAAGTTTAGGAGAAGGACATGGAAACTCATTTGTTAGTTTTAGTTATTATAACTTCATGAACCTAAATGCCGGAGATTACTGGACTTTTAAAGTTTGTCCAACCAAGAACAAAGAAATTGTTGGAGGTTGTAGTAATACTGTAACTGTATTAATACAAGATACGACTGAAATTGTTGAAGAAGATATAAAAGACGAAACTGTTAAATATTCAATTTGGACTTACGATAATGGTAAATCTGTAAGGTCAAGTGTAGCAAAGTATCGTGTTGATCCAAACAACCATTTCAAAAGTAAATTAGTAGAAGTTAAACCAGCAGTGTTAACTGAAGACTATAAAGGTAATAAGTTTTACCAAGCAAAGTTTGATGTAAAAGAAGATGAAATTGTTGCTTTTGTTTCTTTTCAAGCAGGTTTAACGCCATTAAAAACTATTGATAACATTAAAACTTATCCTGGTTACCATAACGTTTTAGTTAATAATGGTTTAAAAAATAGTTTTGGAACTCAAGCTTTGTGTAAGTATGCTCAGAAAGCATGTGGTGGAATTACTGGAGAAGGTCAACAAATACTTTTTTCAGTTGATGCAGAAAACGTTGACCATGTTCCATTTGTCAAAGTTCCTACACCAATAGTTATTCCTGGTAATAGTAAACCTGACTTTGATAAAATTATTCCA
>CAZXEM010000083.1:0-4042 GCA_964639875.1 uncultured Methanosarcinales archaeon
AAAATGGTTCCCTTTCCCTAAAGTTCCAAACTGTTGTTGAACCATTTTTTCAATACCTTTAATAGGAAGATTTGAAGTGAATTTTTTAGAAGCACTATTTTCACGATATTTTAAACCTTTATTTATTGCTTCAACCATAGTAGCGGTACTTCTTTCTTTGAATTTTCCTTTCTTAAGAAATCTTTTTGGATTCATCTCTGCTGAGAAAAAATGATAACCACAACCAATATCCATACCAATAAAACTAGGGTTGACTGCTTTATTTGAATCAACAATTACTGTGGTTCCAGTAGGTAATGAGTTAGCAGGTGTAAGATCAGGAAGAAGTGCCACCTCTCCAATTATATCATAACCATTTAACAAGTTAGTAAGATTACTTATTGCTGTATTATGATCTGTAGATTTTTTAACCTTTTCACTTAATAAAAGTTTTATAGCAAATTCTTCCAATTTTTGTTCTAAAATAGTCCCCATAATAGTACAGATTAAACTACCATTTATAAATTTTTTGTTTACTTAACTACTCTAGAGTTAAAACAAGATAAATTTAAGTAAAGATATTAACAAGAATGGAGAGATGATTTAATTTTTTATTTTAACACCAATAAATATAAATAAAAGTTCAACTATTTTATTCTTATGACTCTTGATCGAAAATTAGTAAAAGAAGCATGCCAAGAATTATGGAATGAATGCCATCAACAGATTGAAGCTTTAGGATATACTCTTGGTAAAGATTCAATGATGCATGGTCCTCAAGAAATTTCAATCATTGCAACAATTCAACCAGAATATTCTTCAGAAATGATAGATGTTTTTAGAGAAATAATTCCTTTAGAATATGTTTATCATGGGGAAAAGATTCCTGTTATAATTTCTCCCGCTTTATATCTTCTCTAATTATCCCCTTCAACTTTCTTTACTTTAACTTTCTTCAACTTCGCACCGCATCTTCGGCAATGGAGAGAATCCCGTTCATGATCTTCTAATTCGCATTTGTGACAAACAATCTTTGTTTTTGTAGCTTCTACAAACAAAATCTTAATCAACTTTCCCAACTGCCATGGTATTAAAGCTATCCCAGACAAAATCATGATAATCGTAACAATTTTCCCTGCCGGTGATAAAGGCGTAACGTCACCATAACCAACAGTAGTTAAAGTTACGATAGAGAAATACATTGCGTCCCAAATAGTTCCAACTTGATCAGGGTTGACTTTACTTTCTACTGTCCAGATTAAGCCAGAAGCGATTAAAACAATTGTAAAAACAGTCATTACGATTCTAATAACTACTAATTGCGAATCAGTAATTTTTCCAAACATGGTATCTTTAGATTTAAAAATCCTTTGAAATCTAAGTACCCGTAACATCCTAAACAATCTTAAAATCCTGATAACTCTGAAAAAGCCTAAATTTGTCGCTGAAGCAACTCCCGGAAAATAACTGATGATAGGCAAAATTACAATTAAATCGATAATGGTATAAATGTTAAAAAAATGTTTAACTTTCTTTTCAGCAACCCACATTCTCGCTGCATATTCAACAATGAAAATACTAATCAAAGTAATTTCAGAGATGCTTAAAATTGTCCTAAAAGTTCCCGTAGGTCCGTGCGTATCAATAATAAACAAAACAATAGCCAAAAAATTTACGAGAAATAAAGTACCCTCAATTAATCGACCATGTTTAGAACTGTAATTATCTAAATGTAAATGTAAATAACCTTTCAGTTTGTTTGATTCTTTCTCTTCAACCTCTTCGCCTTTCTGCATCATTTTTAAATCAATAATATCTTCATCAGAAAGGTTTCTTTTCTTAGAACGAACATTAATCTTTGTACTTTTTCTCTTTTTTACCATCTTAGGTTAACAGGAAGATAAATAAAATCATTTCCCTTTCTTCTTTTTAACAACTTTCTTTTTGACTGATTTCTTCTTAGGAACTGCTTTTTTAACTACTTTTTTCTTGGCCGCTTTCTTTTTAACAACTTTATTTTTTGTAACTTTATTTTTTGTTGACTTCTTTTTCTTAGGAGCACTAAAAGATCCCCCTTTTTTAGCAGCTTCACTAAGTTTAGTTAAATCATCAATTATATCAGAAGCAATAAAAGTGTAACCTTTCTTTTTCTTTAGTAACTGGTCACCAACCCAACCGTTAACATAAGATGCAGCAACTGCACTTTTGAAAAGGTCTTTTGTTTTTGCAAGGAAACCTACAGCCAAGCCAGAAAGAATATCACCAGTACCTGCTTTAGTCATCCCTTGATTACCAGTACGATTGTAAGACACTTTATTACGAGAAATAATGATGTCTGTTGCACCTTTAACTAGGATAACATTATTGTTCTGTAAAAAGTAACGTAAATTACCTTGTAAAATTTCTGCTTTTTCTTTAGCGTTAGAAACTTTCAATTTGGGTAACAAAAATTCTTTATTACTATTAACAAGAAGCATTTCAAGTTCAGTTTCGTGCGGTGTTAAAATTGAATTTCTAAAATCTTTAAATGACATTGATTTAAGTGCGTCAGCATCAACAACTTTAAGTTTATCAGATTTTCTAATAAAATATTGACAAAACTTATCAGCTTTTCTAGTAACACCGTTCCCTAAACAAACAGCATCATAACGATCAGAAAATTTAACTATCTCTTTAGCATTTTTGATATTAAAATTACTGCCTCTAACTTTGTGCGTAATCAAATCAGGATTATATGTGTTAATTGTCCAAGCAACTTTATCAGGAGCAGCAATAGTAACTAAATCACAACCACTTCTTAAAGCTGCAAGACCAGCAAGTGCAACTGCACCAACGTACTCTTCAGAGCCGCCAACAATTAATGCGTACCCATTTTCCCCTTTTCGGGAAGTTTTTTTCCGTTCCATTAATTTTTTTATTTGATTTAAATTCATTTTATCCCTTTCTTTTTTAAATAACAATAATTTTTTTTATTATCTTTATAAAGTAGGCTAGTTTTTGAGGTTTATTAATCTTTGTAATTATTATTGGGTAGCAATCACGTTTATTTATAAATGGGGGCCGTTTTTGAGATGAAAGATTTTTTAAGAATGAATGGATTTCTCAAATAAACAATAATTATATAAACGTCTTTTAAATATCTCCTGATATGAAACACACGTTTATTTTGATTGAAAAATTAGTGGATTTACTAGCAACAGTTCCCCGCCATAAAATCGTCGCCAAGGAAGCTATTGAGATTAAAGGAGCTAAAGAAAAAGCCATGAGAATTTGTTACGAAATTGATTCATATATTGAGAGCCTTAAAAAAATTGTTGAGAACCATAGAACTGAAAAATATCGACAAAGATTACAGACAGCAAACATTTCCAAGATTAGCGATTGGGCAGAACAAGTAACGGAACTATTTGAAAAGTTTGATTTATTGTTGTACACATTGGAAAAAGATGTTAAAAGATTAAAAGGGGTTATAAAGAATAGCCCAAAAGAATGGCAGACGTATAGTAACGATTTGGTTTGGGGGATGTACAAGTCCGGATTAATTAATGATGAAGAAGAGTTGAAAAAGTTTCGAGAAATTGCTATATTTGAAATGCATGAATTGAATGGGATAATTTCAAAGAAACATATGGCAGAAATAGATGCCGTTTTACAATCGTTGAAATGATTCAAAAAAAACATTTAAATTTCTAAATAAAAAAGGTGGCCCCGCCGGGACTTTCAATTTCTTTCTCCTGGTTTTCGCGTGGGGGTAAGCAACGTTAGTTGCGCATCCCGCACCTCGCTCCCAGTTGGCGAAAGAACTGTTTGAACCCGGGACCACTGCTTGTCTTAAATGTATTGTTTGAAATACTGTCATATAAGAGCAGCACTCCACCAGACTAAGCTACGGGGCCAATGTTTCTAAGAATATCTTACTTTATTTAAAAGGTTTTCTTTATGAAATATTGTTTTAGAAATTTAAGTAACAATAAATTAAACTAAACAAGATAGAATTTGTTAAAAAAGTGCGAGAGCTGGGACTTGAACCCAGGTCACAGCGTTGGCAACGCCGTATACTAAC
>CAZXEM010000084.1:0-4036 GCA_964639875.1 uncultured Methanosarcinales archaeon
TTCTAGAATTTGTTCTAAATCATTGTCTTGTTTTTCTGTTGACGTATCTTCTGACATAAAAGATATTTTCAATCTATTATTTATAAATATTGTTATTCTTAACTATCTAATAGTAATAAAAAAGAAGTTCTTCTCAAAATGAGAAGATTTTATCTTAAATCCATATCTAAAATATTGCCGCTAACACCAACACCTTTAGCTATTCCATTTAGGTCTAAATTTGTACCATCTTCGCGGTTAATTGCAATTTGACCATTAAAATAATGAATCTGTACTTTTTCGTTTTCTAGATTATAAGTTAATTTATCACCAACTTTAAATTCTCCTTCTCCATCTTCTAACTCTAAATCTTGAAGTTCAATTTCGTCAATTTCTAAATACTTATAATTAAGATTTTCAAACGATAATTTAATTTCTCCTAATGATGAAAGGGCAATATCGTTAACTTCAATTCTCCTTGCGGTTCCTGTTACTGAAGCACCATACTCGTTCAAATTAATTTCTCCAACTAACCCTTTAATTTTAAGATTAACGTCTTTCAAATTATTTAATTCTAATTTATCATTATTTATGTTGATATTGGTAGTTAAATCTTCAAATCTTAAACTCATTTCTTCTATCCTGGCTTCTTTTTCTATAATTGGTATTTGGTTAAAATTTAAAGTAAATTCTACTTGATTAATGTCAAGCGCTTCTTCAAACATATCTTGTTCTTCATCAACCATTAATTCTTTTTGCTCTTCGCTGGTAGAAAAGAACCCTTCCGGATCGAACGTATCTTCATTTTCAAGCCCTGCATTTTCCATTGTTCCTACTACTGCACTACTAAGTGAAGAATCGCCATCACTATTCATTAACAAGAAAATAAATATTCCTCCGATGACTAAAGTTATTAAAACTATATAAAAACGTAAATTATGATGTGCTAGACGTGGTTGATGTAACATATTATTTCACCTCAATTTTTAATGTAAGATAATATAATCTTATATGTTTAATAAACTTTTTGGTTATTGAAAATTATCTTACTATAATACCATTTCAATCAGGGAGATAATTTTTAATCCTAAAAATCCAATGCAGAAGACGAGAACCGTAAATACTTCACACTTTAGTGTGAGGATAGGTTTAATTTTGGATTTTTGTTATTGAAAATTATCTTAGCATAATAGCCTTTATTCCCTTTTTCTTTCAGGATGTTTACTATATTCTATTTGTTCTTCAATGATATCGATGATGGAATGGGGATTGTTAACATCTTTAATTTCAAAATTAGAGCCGCCCATCACGATTGAGATTGTCCCATAATTCAATAACCTTTGAATTCTACTTTGGTGAGTATTAATGTCCGGGACAAAACCTAACGGATGAAAATAGATATTTTTTCTGTTTTCTTGAATTAATCCATGTATAGTAACTAGTTTATCATCCATGATTTTGTATTTTAACATTAATCTGGAAAATTCTACTGATACTATTGAAAACAGGCCAAATCCTAGAATTGAATAGTTTATTACCGGTTTAAGATGTATCCCTTTCACATAAATGACCAATAAAAAAGTTAATAAGAAAAGTCCACAGGCGTATTCTAATAAAAAAGCTTTCCTTGACCTTTTAAAAGTATAAAGTATTTTTCTCTCTTCTTGGTTAACTTTTTTTTTAACCCCTTTTTCTGTCATAAAGTTGTTATACTGAAAAGGTTTATATATTTTGTTGTGCTTTTTTACATCTATGCAGAAAATTGCTATGCAATTTTTGCCTGTTAAAAACTTGGAGTTTTAAACATGCCCGAACTACCAGAAGTAGAGACCATCGTTGGACAGTTGAAAAAGAAGCTAGTTGGTAAGAAAATCAGTTCTCTTAAAGTAATTACCAAAAAGATGGTGGACAGTAAAATTAAAACGATTATTGGTAGCAAAGTGGTTAATGTTAAGAGAAGAGCAAAATCTATCATTATTGAATTAAGCGGAAAAAAATTCTTATTAGTTCATTTACGGATGACTGGTCATTTTCATTATGTTGCAAAAGGAAAAAAATTAGATGAGTTATTTGAAAAGTTTGTTGTGGCTAAGTTTAATTTTAGTGATGGTTCTTTTTTAACCCATAATTCAATCAGAAAGTTTGGTTCTATTAAATTGTTAAGTAATGAACAGTTGGAGAATGAGTTATCGAAATTGGGACCAGAACCGTTAGAAATCAGTCTGAAAAAGTTTAATGAGCTTATTGCTGGAAAGAAAGGAAATATTAAAACAACTATCATGGATCAGAAAGTAATTGTTGGTATTGGGAATATTTATGCTCAAGAAGCGTTATATTATGCTGGAATTGATCCGTCTCGGAAAGTTGGAGATTTATCTTCTGTTGAAATGAAAAAACTTTATAATCAAATAATTAAAGTTTTAAAATTGGCGATTAAACATCATGGTACCACTATTGAAAATTATGCTCATATTGAAGGGGCAGGAGATTTTCAAAATTTATTAGCGGTTTATCAATGTAAGAAATGTCCGAAGAAACATTTATTAAAGAAAATCACTTTAGGTGGTAGAGGTACTTACTATTGTTCGAAATGTCAAAGGTGAACATGAATGTTAAAAAAATTATTAAATAAGTTAAAAAGAAAAGAAAAAAAGAAGTATCCTAACAGATTTCTTAAACATTATTATCTTCATCAAAACAAACTGAACAAAGAAAGACGAGGAAGTTATTCTGAAAGAAAAAAAGCTGGTATTTGTGTAAGATGCAAAGAAAAAGTTGTTCCCGGAATTGTGTTCTGTAAGTTTCATCAGAAGTTACAGAAAGGCTACAATAAGAAAGCGAGAAGTAAGTGATTTATTGGTTGTAAAACCACAGTTCTTTTAAACTCTAATTTTTCTCCATTATTTTATGATTGATTATCCAACCCAATATGGAGACTTGTTAAAAGAAACAGTTCGGGGAGCAAGAATAAGGGCTTTCTTTTTAGGTTATAGGTCTAATTGCTTAAACGATTATATAGAAGAACAAAAGAAAGCATTATATCATCTTAGAGAAGAAGCATTTGATGCGGGTGAAGAAATTCATACAAGAAAAAATGTAGATCTTGGCTTTAAAATTTTTACTTTAGAAGCAAGGATTATGAAATCTAAAATTGGTTTGATTTAATTTCTTTCATTTTTCCATGCTAAAAAATCTAGAAAATAGATTTTTGGCCCGTAAAACTGATATCCTTCAGTTTTCCGAAATCAAATACTTCTTCATTACCAACAACAAAAACTTCAAACTTAGAAATGTCTATTAGAAACGGGCTTAACAATTTATCTTTTAAAATGTCTGTACCTTCAAGAAGTGGATTAAAACTGGGCATGACAATTAATTCTTTTCGTTTGTATTTGCCTTTCAGGAAACATTTATATTTTTCTGTTTTAGATCTGTCCTTTAAAGAAATTGCTGGATGTTCATGGCCGATGATGATTGTTTTAATTTCTTTGTTCATTTCTTTAATTTTATCTCCGTGAGTGATTAAAATTTCATCTGTTTGAAATTCGTCAACTACATTAATTTTTTTTTGCGTAGCAATAGTTTTTAAGAAATTATCATGGTTACCTTTAACAAAAATCAATTCTTTGCAGTTTTCTTTTAAGAAATCTATCAGTTTGAAAGTGTCATCCCATTCTTGTTTCAGATTTTTACCAAAATTATGTTTCAAATCACCATTAATAATGATTGTTCTCGGTTTAACTTTGTTAAGAATTGTTTTCAGTTTATCAATAATTTCATTGATTTGCGATTTTGGAACAAATATTCCTTTATGGTGCAAAGATTCTTCATACCCTAAATGGAAATCGCTAACTACCAAAATCTGTTTGTCTTTTATCCAGAGGGATAAGTTTACTATTTCGATGTTATCTGAAATGTGCATAAAATTCATATTATTAAGAAATATATAAAAAATCTTCTGATTTTTTTAATGATATTGTAGGGTATAGTTTTTCTCCACAATATTTATAAATCAATTGCTTATTTTGTTTATTTATGCCCCTGTGGCTTAGTCTGG
>CAZXEM010000085.1:0-4003 GCA_964639875.1 uncultured Methanosarcinales archaeon
TAATTTGTTAAAGTTTTCAGGAATTGATGAATCTCATTTTAAATTTACGGATCCACATATTACTTTATTTATGGAAGTTGGAAAAGGAGATTTACATGGTATCCCTAAACGAAAAAAAGTTAATTTAAATAAGTACATTGATCAAAATATTATTTCTTTTAATTTTGACTCTGTTTGCATTTATTCTGGACCTAGAATTAAGTTTACTTTTGGTAATCGTGGCATTACAGGTAAACCTTCTAATAAGTTTAAAACTTTATTACAAGCAGAAATTAAAGCAAGGAAACCTAAAGCTAGTTTCAATTGGGGCGCTTTGTTTAAAGCTTATCCTAGAGATGAAGCTATAAAAATTAAGAATCTCATGCAGACTAAAGGTCCACGTGGTTTAGTTGAGAATGGTTATAAAGTAGCAGATATTATGAAAATAGTTAGAATTAAATCATAATTTTTTCAAATAATGCTCAACATTTTTAGAACGTTTAACCATATCATTAAACATTCCTTTGTACAGTTCTACAGTTTCTTTGTTTTGAATTTCAATTCCTGAACCAACACCTAGATGAATGTGGAATAAAATAACTGTATTCTGGGTGATGAAAATTTGCATAGGAAGATATTCTTTGATGATATGAAATTTAATGTCTTTATCTCTACATCTTTCTCTGAATTCTTTGATCACTTTTTTTAAGAAATCATCTCCAAGATGTTTTTTGATTAGTTTAATATGCCAAAGAAATGTTTCTTCATTACAAATTGCCCGGAAAAATTTGTTCTTGCTTAAAGCTTCTTGATAAGCGTTGTAAACCATGATTGCTTTTGTATCAGTTGTATGAGCAATAGTGGTTCTTTTCTTATTAATTAGGTTTCTTAATTTAACAAAATCTTTTTTGTTTTTTGGATAAAAGATGAAAGGTAAACTTTCATGTCTGGCAACAGTTCTTAACCCTCTCTTACAAGAGGAAAGTAGTTTGATCAAATAGAAAGTAAAATCTTCTTTTGATTTCAATAGATCAATCTTTGGAGATTCTGGTTTTTCTAGCAATTCAACGATTGTATTCTCGTCTTCTAAGAATTTATTGAACTTTCTTTTCAGAAACGGGATTACATTACTATGAGGGTCATCAAATGAATAAAGGCACGGTTTCTTACCATTTTTTTCAATAAGTTTTTCGTCAAGAAGCTGGTTTAATGGTTCATAGATTCTACCTAACGGTATTTGTGTGACTTTAGAAAGTTGTTTTGCCGTTAACTTGTTTCTGGTTAACTCTTTAAGAATCAAATATTGTTTTTCAGTTAAATGTCCTCTGTCTCTTAATTCTTTGATAACTTTGATCTTTTCCATTTGTTTGTTTAAGTTAAGGTGATATTTAATACTTTCGTTTTAACACATAAAAACGTTTTTCTGTGGGAAATGTTTTTAAGTGTCTTTTGTTTTACTGAAATATGGAAGTTAGAAATAATCCCGGGATCAAAAGTCCTAATGTACGATTAAGACATGATGTTTATCATGAGTTAAATTTTTTTGTTAAAATTCTTGCCGAGAATGATAATTCTATCCCTTATCAGGGTGCTTCCATTCAGGAAGTAGTTAACGATTTTATTAAAAGAGGTTTAGAAGAGTATAAAGTTTCTGAAAGAAGAGAAAAGTTTAAGGAATTAAGATTTTAATTTTTTTTAAAGTGTGTTTGTATACAATCTTATTTTTATTTTTGTTTATTTGTCTACCATTAGATTTGAATATTCTTGCAGTCTATAAATAGCCATCCCACTTTTTTTCAGTAATGGAAAAGAAACTTGAAGATTGTCTTGGGAAAGAAGTTCATCTCTGTATAAAGGAGTCTACTGCTTATTTTTCTGGCAGAGAATGTAATTTAGATTGTGTTACAGACAAGTATCATAATTTTAGTTTCAAGTTGGAAAAAATAACTTCTGAATTTTTAGAAGGGAAATTAGTTGACGGAAAAAAAAAAGAAATCCCGTTCCTTAAAAGATCTTATCATGACACTTCTTCTGAAGCTAAAGATTTAATCAGACGTTACAACTGTGTTGAACAGGAAATTGTTTCTGTTAAATATAATGATGAGGTGGTCTATAAACATGGAACTCTCAAAACCTAAAAAAAATTTAGATTGTTTAGTTTATGCTTATGAACGAACTAGAACTGAGTTTACTAATCCGCCAAAAAATATTCCTAGTTCCTGGGATTCTTATGATACTGAATTTGGCTGGAGCAAAAATGATTATCGTTCTGCTGTTGGAGATAATAGTCAAAATACTGTTACAATAAAAACTGTTGAAGTTAGAGCTTATTTTCCTGAAACTAGAAAAGATGAGTTTATTGTTCAAGGAAAAGGAGATTTGTATCAAAAATTACACAAAACTGAAAAGTTAGTTGTTAATGGTGAAGAATATTTAGTAAATAATAATTTTCCTAAAGCAGAAATATTGAAGAACAATTTTCCAATAATTACACTTACTGGAACAATTCTTTGTGTGGGCTCTTTCTCTGAACAATTTGTAATTAATGAAATGAAAAAATATCGGCGAGGTTTAAAATAAAAATGGATAAGAAAAAAAGAAATGTTCAAATTGGAATTAATGGCATGGGTACTATTGGGAAACTAGTTTATAGAATGTTAAGACCGGTTTCTAATATTAATGTTGTTAAAGTTAATGACTTAGCACCTAAATCTTCTTTAGAATATTTATTGAAACATGATACCGTACATGGAAAATGGCACGGTCAAATTCAGGATTTTGAATACGGAAATGAAAGAAATCCCTGTAATATTTATTGGTCGGAGATTGATGTTGTCGTTGATTCTACACCTAATTTTAACACATTTTCAGATTTATCTAACCATATTGAGGGAAGTGGAGAATGTTATGTTATCAGAACTTCTCCATTAAAAGGCAAAAACCTAGATAAAACGCAAACAATAATCATAGGAATTAATGATGATCAACTTGATTTAAAAAAGTATAAAGTTATCAGTATGGCTTCTTGTACAACTAACTGTTTAGCGCCAATGGTAAAAATTGTAAAACAATATTGTGAAAAAACTGGGAACGTCTTAGAGGAATTAGATTTTGTTACTGTCCATGCAAAAACCAATGATCAAGCAAATAAAGATAGTTACCATTCTGATCCAGGAAGAGGAAGAGACACTAATAACATCATTGAAACTTCTACAGGGGCAAGTTCACAAATTGGATTATTCTTTCCAGAACTAAAAGGAAAAATTCACGGAACTGCTTATCGTGTTCCAGTAAGTGATGGTTCTTTTTTAGAGTTGAGAGTAAAAACAAAAAATCCTATTGATATTAAAGGAGTTAATGCTACGTTTAAACAAGCTTCTATGAATGAGTTTGAAGATATTTTGAGTTATGAAACAATGCCATTAGTTTCTTCAGATTGTATTGGTGATAAACACACGTGTGTTTATTTAGAAAATTCAGCTCAACAACTTTTTAATACTAAAATTAAGTTAGGTGCGTTGTATGATAATGAGTTTGCTTACGCTTCTAAGATTGTTGATTTAATCAAGCGTGTTAAAAAAGATGTTTACGATGCAATATCAAAAGAATTTATTGGATATGAATCTGAAATGAGTATTGAATCATGGTGGCTTGATCCAAGTCCCGGAAATTGTGATGATATTTCTGAGTTAAGTAATGAAGATATTGAGAACTCTTTAAGAAATGTTGCAGAAAAAGAAAATTGGACTTTTATTAAAAAAGGTAGTAATTATTTATTAGGTCCAAAAGGTTTTACTTATCTTGCTGAAGTTAAATCTCCCGGCTTAGTTCTTTATGACCAGTTTGGAGAAATAATTGATTTAAGTAAACATGGGAAAATGCATCTGGCAAATAAAGCATTGGTCCAAAAACATTTCAGTAAAGAGATGTACACTGAAGAAGATAAAGAATGGGACAGAGCGATGGAATGTTCACCTGATGATTGGGAAGATGATTAATTTTTTTTCTTTTTTACAACAATCAA
>CAZXEM010000086.1:0-3749 GCA_964639875.1 uncultured Methanosarcinales archaeon
AAGTTAGCTAAAAAGTATAACAAACCAATGGTTGGTGGATCAGATGTCCATAAACTTAAAGATTTTGGGAGGACTTACACTTTGATTGACTCTTCATTAAATATTGAAGACGTGTTTAAAGCGATTAAATTGGGTGAAACTAAAATTGTTACTAAACCTTTAAGTTATTTTGAGTTTGTTAAAATTTTGTTCGGGTTTGTTATTTTTGGGTTATTTAAAAAAATCAAGATTTTTTTTAACAAATGATTAGCAGATAAAGCTCAAATAATCTAAAAATTTATATACTTAAAAAGTAAACCAGAAAACATGGTTGTAAAAAAAGGGCTGATTGGTTTATTTCCGGAATTTAGTCCGATGAGGATTAAGTATAAAGATATTTTTGATATGAAGTCATTTTATGAGGCTTTACATGAATGGTTACTTGAACATGATTGGATAAATATTGAAGAAGATCCATCAAAAGATACTTGGGAAACTTTTTATGGTGAACGTATTGGTCAGGGTGGTTTAAAAGAAATTTGGATCCGTTGGAGACCGAAGAAAAAAGCTGAAGGGGCAGAGTTAACTTACTATTTGGATTTTAATTTTCATTGTATAGCTTTAAAAAAGACTGAAGTTGTTAAAGAAGGTCGAAAATTTAAAACTGATAAGGGTGAGGTTGAACTAACTATTAAAGCGTTCATTGAAAAAGATTATGAAAAGGGTTTTCAACGTCATTCAATCCTAAAACAAATTTTAGATTTATTTAATCGTAGAATTTATCGTCAAGTTCTTGAAGAACGGAAAAAAGAACTTTATCAAGAAACTTATGTTTTACAGAATTTTATTAAACAATGGTTCAAAATGAAAAGGTACTTGCCCTATGAAGAAACTAAATCTTTCTTTACTTCAGAAGCTTGGCCAAGTCATCTTAAAGAGAAGAAAGTTTAGAATCTTTAGGCATGTAAAGTTCAAAAGTTGTTCCTACATTTAATTCACTTTTTACAACTTCAAAACCTTTTAATCTTCTACATATTAATTCGGTTAATGCTAGTCCTACTCCAGAACTACCCTTACCACTAACTCCTGGCTTGTAAATTTCATTTAAACATTTTTCAGAAATTCCGTGTCCATTATCGGATACAGATAATTTAATAAATTTTTCTTGAGCATTACAATGATAATTTTTATCTTCAAGATTGAAAATTAAATGTTGAGGAAGAAATAATTCCTGGGCAGTAAATGTAATCTCTCCAGGTTTACCCTCTAAACTTTCTACTGCGTTAGTTAAATGGTTATACATTTGTAAATATACTAAGTTTTTCCCACGATTAATTTCGTGAGGATTATCCTCAATCATTATTCTTTGTTCAAGTTGGTCCAATTTCTGGCCATTTCTGCAAGTCATGGCCATATCATTAAACAGTTTTATTGTATTACTCCCATCACCAACATTATTTGAAGCAAGATTAATTACTGCATTGGTTATATAATGACAATGTTTAGCATAAATGTTTACTCTTTTAATTCTTGGTAAATCATTTTCACAAGTTAATACTTTTTTTCTTCTTATATCCATATAAAGTAAATCAGAATGTCCAATTAAAGCGGTATAAATATTGTTAAGATCGTGGCGAAGATGACTGATTATCAGTTTTAATTCTTTTTCAGTAATATCTTCTTTCTGTTCTGGAACAAAAACATATTCTGCCATAATCTTTCTGAAAAAAATAGATTATTTAAATGTATCTACTATAAAATGGTCATTCACTTAATTTCATGCCACGAGTAGTACTCTCTTGCCAACTTTCAGAAGTAATTTCAATAAACTCAGCGTTTGCTTGCATCTCTAGGATATTTCTTGCACCACAATAACTAATTCCACTTTTTAATCCTTTAACCAGGCCTTTAATAACTTCGCTTACCGGGCCTTTATAGTTAACCAAATTGGAAACTCCTTCAACAAAAACGTCTAACCGTTTTTTGAATTGTTTTTTATGTTGTGTTTCTTGTCTGTTATGGTTACTTTCATAAGAAGCACTACCATGATATTTTTTGTAACGTTTACCATCTTTCATGATAATCATTCCGGGAGCTTCATCAGTTCCAGCAAAGAAACTGCCTGAATAAATTGTTGAAGCGCCGGCAGCGATAGCTTTAGCAACGTCTCCAGAATATTTCATCCCACCATCAGCACAAACAGGAACATTGTGTTGTTTAGCAACAGCAACAACATCCATAATTGCGGTGAGTTGTGGTATTCCTGCACCGGAAACAATTCTTGTACTGCACACTTTAGAAGGGCCAATACCAACTTTTAAACCGTCTGCACCAGCAGCAATTAAATCTCTAGCAGCTTCCGCCGTGCCAATATTTCCGACCATGACATCAATTTGAAATCGTGCTTTCAATTCTTTTAATCTTTCAATAACAAAATCTGAATGAGCATGCGCTACATCTAAAACTAGAACATCTACTCCTGCAGCAATTAATGCTTGTGTCCTTTCAATGGTATCTCTTACGCCAAGAGCGGCAGCCACTCTTAATCTTCCTCTCCGGTCTCGACAAGCCTGAGACCATTTTTCTAATCTGCTAATGTCTTTTGTAGTTACTAATCCTTTAACTTTTCCGTCCGACATTAAAGGTAATTTTTCAATCCGATGTTGGTGAAGAATTTTTTTTGCTTCTTCTAAATCAATCCCATATTCAGCCGTAATAAGTCTTTCTTTAGGGGTCATCACTAAATTGATTGGTTTCCTTAAATCATTTTCAAACAAATAATCTCTTTTAGTAAAAATTCCTACTAATTGTTCTTGTTCTTTTACTAAAATACTGGTAACACTTTTTTCTTGCATCATTTGAACTGCTTCTTCAATCGTTGCCCCATTTTGGATAGAAACAGGATTTTCAATAATATAACTGGTACTTCTTTTAACTTTTCTAACTTCTGATGCTTGTTCTTCTATTGTTCCAAATTGGTGAATCACTCCAATACCACCTCTTCGGGCCATTGCTATTGCCATCTTATGTTCAGTTACCGTAACCATGTTAGAACTTACTAACGGAACGTTTAAACTAATGTTTTTAGTGAACCTAGTTTTTACGTCAGCTTCACTTCTAGAACTTAACGGAGTTTTTTTAGGCATAAGTAGAACGTTTGAATATGTTAACCCCTTTTTCATATTAGAAAAAAGTTTTCTAGTGGTTTATATATATTTCTAGGTTGGAGGGGTTAAATAAAACACAAACAATTTAAATAAGTAGATCTCTGAATATCATATGACTCTATTCACTACTAAATACACTCCGCAGAACGAAACACAGGTATTTGGACAGCAGAAAGCAGTAGCTGAACTGAAAGATTTTATTGTTAATTACAAAACAAAAAGGCAGAAAGCAGCTTTAATTTATGGGCCAATTGGAAACGGGAAAACCTCTTCTGTTTACGCTTTAGCAAAACAGTTAGATTATGATTTACTTGAAATAAATTCTTCAGATTTAAGAAATCAAGCGAACATGGGTTCTTTTCTTAACTCTGCAATTGGTCAACAATCTTTATTTTTCAAACCTAAATTAATTCTTATTGATGAAATTGATAACATTTCTGGCGTGAAAGACAGAGGTTGTATTCAAGCATTAACAAAAGCAATTGAGAAGTCAACATTTCCAGTAATCTTAACTGCGAACGACCCTTACAATTCAAAATTTAAAGCTCTAAGAAAAGCTTGCCAGATGATTGAATTTCACAAATTAGAGTACAGAACAATTGC
>CAZXEM010000087.1:0-3617 GCA_964639875.1 uncultured Methanosarcinales archaeon
TAAAATTAAAGTGGGGAGAGCTAGGCTGGCGCGCTAGTCCTGCGTTGTTACCGTGAACGGACTTTACACGGAGCCGAAGCTCAAGGAAGGGTCAATTTTGTTTTGTTGGTCCGGAATGTCTTTGCTGACAGTTTGTCCTTTGGGATGGGTTTACTGGGAATTAGGTCAGGCCAGGAATGGAGCAGCCTTAACTTTTAAGTTTCATGTTCAGAGGGTTGCAAACTTGAGAAGCTTTTTGGATTAAGCCAATGAGGCTTAGTTGGTTCGACTATTGAGCGTGCCCCTAAACTTTTTTTTGTTTTTTTATTAATTTAATTTAAATTAGGGTTAACATTTTTAAACCCTTAACTTATTCTAATAAATATGGATTACAAAAAAGTTGGCTTGAAGTGTGGAATTGAGATTCATCAACAGTTAGAAGGGAAAAAACTGTTTTGTAATTGTCCTACTTTGCTTAGAGACGACGAGCCTCATTTTGAATTAAAACGAAAATTAAGAGCTTCTGCAGGGGAGTCAGGAATAGTTGATGTTGCAGCGAAACAAGAACAGTTACGTGATAAAACTTTCATTTATCAAGGTTATACCGATACTACTTGTTTAGTTGAAACAGATTCAGAACCACCGCACGAAATTAATCAAGATGCACTTTACACTACCTTACAGTTCTGTAAAACTGTTAATGCTAACGTTTCTTCAATTGTGCAAGTAATGCGAAAAACTGTTGTTGACGGTTCTAACACTTCTGGATTCCAAAGAACAGCGTTAGTTTCTCGTGGCGGGGAGATTAATACTTCGGAAGGAATTGTTAGAGTTGATAACATTTCATTAGAAGATGATGCTTGCAAAATAATTTCTGAAACTGAAACTGAAAAAACTTATCGTTTAGACAAGTTAGGTGTTCCGTTGATTGAAATTGGTACTGCCCCTGATATAAAGACTCCGTTACAATGTCAAGAAGTTTCTAAAAAGTTAGGGTTATTGTTACGTTCTTTACCCGGAGTAAAAAGGGGTTTAGGGACGATCAGGCAAGATGTTAACGTTTCCATTAAAGATGGTCAGCGGGTTGAGTTTAAAGGCGTCCAAGATTTAAAAATGGTTCCTACCATTGTTGAATTAGAGATTAAACGACAATCTGAATTATTAAACATTAAAAAAGAATTACATCGTGTAAGATTGAACGAACTAAAAATGGTGGATTTATCAGTTCTGTTACAAGATTGTACTGCAAAAATAATTAAAAGTGCGTTAGATGATAAAGGAAAAGTATTAGGGATGAAATTGCATAACTTTAACGGTTTAGTGGGCAGAGAATTACAACCAGGTTATCGTCTTGGCACAGAATTTGCTGGCAGAGCAAAAGTTAAAGCTGGTGTTAAGGGGATTTTTCATTCTGATGAATTACCAAATTATGGAATTACTGAAAAGGAAGTTAAGTTGATTAAAAAGAAACTTAAATGTACTCCACAAGATGCGTTTATTATAGTTGCTAGTTCTGAACAAAGGGCCAGGGTAGCTTTAGAGGCGGTTTATGAACGTGCACAAGAACTTTTTATTGGCGTCCCTAAAGAGGTTAGGAAAGATTTGCCTAACGGTAACAGTAAATATATGCGACCAATCCCCGGCGCAGCAAGAATGTATCCAGAAACGGATGTGCCTTTAATAAAACCCGATTTAAGTTTAGTCGAATTACCAGAATTAATTTCAGAAAAAGTTCAACGTTACCAAAAAGAGTTTGATTTAAACTCTGATTTGGCAGATTATATTGCTAAATCTGATCATGTTGAACTGTTTGAAGAGTTGGTTAACAAATATCCAAAATTTAAAGCTAACTTTATTGCTGATACGTTAATTTCTATGCCGAGAGAGATTAAAAAGAAATATGAACTTGACCCCACAGTATTAACTGCGGATAATTATCGAGATTTGTTCAAATATTTGCATTCAGAAGAGATTCATAAAGATATTGTTATTGATGTTTTGATCGATATGATTAAAGGCAAGTTTGATTTAAAGAATTATGAATCTCTGGCTACAGAAGATATTCATGAAACCATTAAAGAAATTGTTGCTAAGAATCCAGACGCACCTTTCGGAGCGTTAATGGGCCAGTGTATGAAAATTTTAGCTGGAAAAGTAAGTGGGAAGATTATCTCAGAGGAATTGAAAAAGTTGATTTAAAGTTCTCATTTTATTCCAAATGTCTTTTATAAGAACCCAATTTTAATGTTTCAGTACTAATCTCTGCTTTCATCTCTTTCTCAATATCTCTCATTTCTACAAGCTCTTCTAGAGGAATATTTGTTATTTGACTTAATTGTTCCAAATTAGAATCTTCAAATTGATGTAATCTAGAAAAGTATTCAAATCCTTTACACATTTGACTATGAATAACAGGAGGAAATATAGAAATCCCGAAAACATCATAACTTCGTTGATTTTCATCGTGTTGGTAATAAAGTAAATCTCGTGAAGGACTGATTAACATAAACTTCAATATTCCTGTTGTATCTTCTTTGAGTCCAATATGCCAATTTGCTCCCCCAACATAATCAGATTCATATTTTGTCATTTTTTCAGTTTCCTCCTCAAAAAATCTTTCAATTGCGGTTCGCAAGATTGTCTTCTTTCTTCCTCTATTGCTTCATAAAGAATCCTACATTGGTGATCATAATTTTTTCTTATCTCTTTAAACTCATTCTTTATTCCGGTCAATTCTTTTTCTAAAGCAGAAGCTTTAGTCCCATCAAGTAACCTCTCTTCCAGTTCTTTATACTCTCTAGCAATTCTTAAGTAGCAATCCGGAGAAACTAAAGAAGCTGTTTTTACTACAAAAATAGAATAATCCTCTTCACTACCGGATTCAACAATACAACGATCAAGCTCCCATGAGGCTGCAATTGTAACTATTGTTCCTGGAGGATAAAAATCATGCTTTTTTTTAAATCTAAAATGAAAAGGAAGATCTCGTTTTCTTTTTTCATCAGAACAAACTTCAGATAACATCTCATGAAGTGAGTTGATTTTAGTTTCACCCCATTCAATAATTAAATTAGTTTCATCTGTTAAAAAAAGTCTTTGATCAGTTTCATATAATCTTAATTGTTCATCCATCTTCTAACCCTCATACAAACTTAAATGTATCTTTCTTAATTTTTCTGTGTTGGTAATAGAATTCCAACCTTTTTTAAGAAGTCCTTTTATCCCAGAACCTTCTTTCCTGCGATCATAAGCACCCACGACAAGAGGATTTTCAGCAAGTTGTTCTAATTTTTCTGTAGAACCGACTAACCCTTGAATCATTGGTGCTTTTATTTTACCAATAGAAATAGTAGCCAAATCATACCCACTCTTTGGAACAAAGAAAGGAGTGAACCGGTGTAAACTTCTTTGATATTCTGTTCCTAATTCATAGTTTGCACATTTGACTTCTTTCAATTTTCCTGAAAAGAAACTGTCAAAGTAAGCATCTTTTATGCCATGATCTCTTAATCGATAAACCGTTTCGTAAACAGTGTCATCAGCAGTAATTATCTTTGGTTCAAAACAAAGGACAACTTTTTGATCAGGATTACATTGTTTAAATCTGCCAAACTTATCAAGAACTTCGTTTAAAGGGG
>CAZXEM010000088.1:0-3513 GCA_964639875.1 uncultured Methanosarcinales archaeon
CCTTTACAAATAAAAAGTATTTTTTCCACAATTTGATAAATATAATTAACTATTTAAATGATTTCTTTGAAAAGTTGAATGTTGTACAAAAATAATGATGACTTTAATGTCTCACTTTTAATCTATACACTTATATTCTTGTAAAATATCTGCTAAATACTATGTACCAAACGTCTCAATGTGGTGGAGGATATTGTAGTGGCGGAGGTAGCCAATTGGAATACATTGCTAGCTCTCCTTCTTATTCTGGTAATGATACTCACCAATACTCTTCTAGTGGTAATACTTTTTATTCAACCTCATCTCCGATGCACGATGATATGTTTGTTCCTGCTCCTATTTACAGTAGTAGCACAGAGTTTTTAACATCACAAGTTTATGACCCTAACCATAATTATAACATTATAAAAGTTGAACAAAATTATCATTTTCACCCAGAAAGTTTTCTTAAACCTGGCAAAGGTAGTAAATTTGTTGGTGAAGCTGAAGATGTACAAGAATATGTTGAAGAGGCTTTTGAAAAAATGTTTGACAAGCCTTTTCCAGATAACATTAAAGTTAGTGTAGTTAATAAGAAAAAATTTAGTAAACTAACTACATCTCCAGGAACTATTGGATTATCAATTAACAGGATGAACCAAGGTTTATTATCAGAAATATTTATTCTTAACGATTCTCTTGCTAGAGTAATGTTGACTATTGGTCATGAGTTAGGTCACGTTTTAACAGAAACACTTGACAATCCGCATGACGAAGAAGCTAAAGCATACGCATTTTCATTAGAATGGATGAGAATTATCAAAGAAAACGATATTGCTAATTTAGGAGAAGCAATAATTACTGAAAATCCTGCTGATAATGGCCTGCATAATGTTGCTTTTAATTTTGTTCATAAGTTAGTCCAAACTGGAAAGAACGTTTGGGACGTTTATTTAGGATTGGTGAATAAACTTTTAAACGTAGATCTTGACCAATTTAGTTTTTAGATTGAAAAAGATTATAAACTCATTCTCTCTCTATTCATATTAATGATAAAAAAACTTTCCATGAAGTTTGGTAGTAAAACTAAAGCACAAGAGATGGTCCTTCTACTAAACGATGCTAAAGAAGTTGTTAGGCAAGGTTTTTATGATGAAGAATTACTTGCTGTAGAAAGGTTTTGTCAAGAACATGATTTATTTTTAATAAAATCAAAATTTAAAGTTTTACTTGCAGGAGAAGCAAGTTATTCAAATAAAGGAATCAGGATTAAAGAAACTGATAAACGGCCAGGGATGTTTTTTGTATATTTTTCAAAAGATGAACAGAAAGCTTGGCTAGCTGCCTATTATGAACTTGTTGGAAATGAGCATGATTTGGGAATCTTGTTAGGTTATCCAAAATGTTGTGTTAAATTTTTCCTTAAGAATTTTAACCAAAAAACTCCTAACCCGGTTCATTTACCAACAAACCTTTTTACTAACATTAGTAAAAGAGATCAAGATTTGGTAATTATTTCTCATTTCCCTTGCCATTCAGATTGTGAACCGAGCATGGAACTGGGTAAAAAATATTTAGACTTGCTTAGAAACGTAGATATGATAAGGACTAAAGAGTTAGTAGAAAATTTAAAACGTGATTAATAATTTAAATATGGAACTTCTCCTGGTAAAGGTCTACTTTCTGGTTCTTAATTTTTTTTGTTGTAAATAAAGGATAACACTTTATTTACAGCTTAAAAATTAATCAACCAATTAAATCTTAATCCATTTTTGATTGATTTTTCTTGTTTTCTAAAATGGTATTGCAAATAAAATAATATCTTTCAATTAAATCAGAAATTTCTTGTCTTTGTTGATGTTTTTCTGGAATTGAAAGTAAGTTCCTTCTTGAATTCTCACAATCTTGATCAATTGAAATATAATTGTTATTACTATCATTCATTGCAGATAATTCTAACCAGGCAGAATCTAAATAACATTCCGCTAAGTTTGCTCTAATTTTCCAAAAATCTGGTAGGATATCATCTTTTACTGCATGGTCTTGGTATGCATCTTCTGCTAGATAACAAGTATTATAATTCATGATGTTACTTTTATACTTTTGATATAGAGGAGAATAACATGAAGATAAAGTTACTGCTAGAAATGTTGCTCCAGCAAGAAGTTTTTTTAACATTATTTTTTAATAATGAAAGAAAGTTAATAAACTTTTATCTTTTTGATTACAAGTAACGTTTTTTTTCAATAATTTGTTGCAGTTTAGTATACTACGTGAGTTTATTAGTAAATAAAATATTTTAGTTAATATATGGTAATATTAAAAGGGGCTTTATACGCAACCGTAGGACTTTTTATTTGTTACGCGGCCCATCATTATATTTGTGAAGAAGAAGTTTTAGGCAAAACCGGTAAAGAAGTTGCTGAGAAAACTAAAGAAGTGCTTAAAGACGGTGCAGATACTGTCTTAGAAGAAATTGTTAAATTTCCTGGCCGGGCAAAATATTTCTATGAAGTCACTAAAGATTACTGATTCTTAGAGATAACTACCTCACTTGTCATTATCAAGTAATAACAACCAGAACATTTATAAAGAGAATTCTCTTTTTAAGCATATGACTGGAATTATTACTCTTTGTACTTTGGTAAGTACATTAATGTTTGGCGGAGGAACTGAAATAGAAGATAAACCAGTTCAAGTTGAAGAAACATGTTCAGATTCGCAGCCTCCAAATGATTTAGAACCTTATCGATTACGAGATCCAACAGTTGTGTTTGAAAGTCAGGAAAAATATGACGAATGTGAAGGGGAGACCATGATTCCTGTGGGAATGGGCGGATGGCAATTTGAAGTATGTTCTGATGATGATAAAGCATCCGATTTTTGTGGCGGTTCTTTTTACTTACTTCAACAGACAACAAAAGACATCTATCTTTTTTGTACTGATGAAGAATATCTGGCAACACATTGGGAAGAAGTACAAGAAGATTATCGGTGGCTTCCACCACAAGTGGAATTATTTACTGATCTTGAAAAACAATATGAATTACCTCTGGGAACATTAGCGGCGGTAGCTGCACCGAGAGGATTTGAATTTCCAAAAGAAGATCTAATAAATGATTATACTGGAACAGTAGGATTTTTTGGACTTGATAGGAAGACTGCAAAAAGAATTGGTCTAAATGTTGTGAAAAAAAAAATTTTTGAGATTCTATTTTCAACAAGTGCTAAAAATAAAATTACTTCTGAAAATGATGAAAGATTAAGTCTTAATGTTACAGCTGAAAGACTTGCAGATTTAATTTCTCAACAATATCAAAAAACTCAAGATATAGATGTGGCTATTAGACAAGTTTTAGGTAAAGCACCTGATCCAGGCAGGATAGAATATATCAATAAAGTTTTGAGTGGACCTTCTTCTAATGCTAGTTATCAAGTAAGATAATTAATAATTCTTAAAATAAAAATAAAAAGCGCCAACGCCCGCTACATCACCATTGCAGTGCACTTCCTGAGAGATTTCTAAAAAGTATG
>CAZXEM010000089.1:0-3293 GCA_964639875.1 uncultured Methanosarcinales archaeon
TTTAATAGTAACCACAATATCTAACTTTTTTAAACTTTTAATGATACTTTGGATACTTTTGTCAACATCCCCTAAAGTTCTTGCTCCTGTACAAACAACTTTTCCACTTGAAAAGATAAGTGCAGAAGTTTTTGGATCTTTGATTCTTAATACTAATCCCGGGAATTGTTCGGGATTATATTCTGTATTAGGTAAAGTAGCTGCCATTTTTTCTAAAGGCACGTCTTTTTCTAATGCTGTGGAAACAACAATATTAACAATTCTAATTTCTTTTTTACCTTTTTTAATCTTTGCCATAGTATAAATCCCCCTGATTTTCGTTTATAAACAAGTATTTCATTTATAAATGAACATCGAGTATTTAAATATTCCCTTTATAAATGGTTATTTCAACGAGATGTATATACAATAAATACATTTAAAAATCATGTTTTTTGTTTCTTTGTAGCAAAAATTTTTAAATAGAGTAATCTGGACGATTAATAATGAAATACACTCATCTTTTACTAAGGCCAGGAGAAATTTTTCTTAAAGGTAAGAACATTGGAACTTTTGAAAGAAAACTAGTTGAAAACATTAAAAAATTGACGCTTGTTAATAAAGTGAAGAAATTAAGAGGAAGATTTATTGTTAACCATTTTATTGAACATGAAAAATTAAAAACAGTTTTTGGATTAACCTCTTATTCACCAGCGATAAAAGTTGAAAATGATCTTGAAGTGATTAAAAAATCAGTTTTAAAGTTAGTTGAGGGATATAAAAAGAAAACTTCTTTCCGAGTAGAAACTAAACGATCAGACAAAACATTTCCTATAAAATCACCTGATTTGAATGTTATTATTGGAAAACATCTTGAAGAAAATTCTGAAATGGAATTCAAATTTAAAAATCAAGATCTAACGATATATATCGAAATTAATCAAGATGGAGTTTATTTATTTACTGAAATTGTCCGTTGTTTTGGTGGCTTGCCAACGGGAGTAGAAGGTAAAGTTTTATTGTTAATTGAAAGTTCTGCTAGTTTACTTGCTGGTTTATCTTTTATGAAAAGAGGGTGTGATGTTATTCCTCTTGCTTATTCTAAACAAGATATTTCCTTATTACAAAAATATAGTCCAAAAGAATTGAAATTAAAAATTGTTAAAGATGTTAAAGAATTGAACCAATTTGCTACTGAAAATCATCTTGATACTTTAGTTGTTGGAGATAACTTTGATAATAAGAAAGATTATCAAAGAGATTTACTTATTTTCAAACCATTAATTGCTTTTAGCGATAAAGAAATTGAAGAAAAGTTGGAAAAGTTTAATTTTTAAAAGTTTGGAATAATATTATTTGAAAATTCTTTTTTTGCTTCATAAAATGTTTCTAAATTACCTGTTTTTTTAGCTCCTAAATACAATCCTTGAGTTTGACAATAACCAATATATTTTTTATTCATTTTTTTGATTCTTTCTTCAAAAAATGTTGGTTCTATTTCTTTATTTTTTTTAGCTTCTTTTAATGTTCTTTTGTAATGTTTCCAAGTAGATATTCCCGCAACTGTTATTCCTACTAAATATCCACCTATCGCACCTCCACATGAAGAAACGATATTTAACCATAAATCATCGTGATTAACAAATGAATAGACCATATTTGCATAAAGCAATGTTCCTACTGCAGTAATCCTATTGCCACAAGTAGCGACATACAAACTGTCAACCTTATCTTTTAACTCCATTTTATTGACCTAACAACTCCTTCTGTAATTTACAAGCATTACAAACTTTATTATTAGCTGGTTCTTTGCAGATCTCGCATTCTTGAATCTGGCCAATCTCTTGGTTAGCTTTTTCTTTTATTAAAGGTAGAATTTCTAAGAATGATTTTACAATTCCATGTTTTGTTCCTGAGTATTTCTCTTCAAATTCATTCAACATTTTTTTAACCTGTGAACGATAACCTTCC
The DNA here is from genome assembly GCA_964639875.1 of uncultured Methanosarcinales archaeon. GTDB lineage: Archaea > Nanobdellota > Nanobdellia > Woesearchaeales > GW2011-AR9 > CAZQLW01. The sequence continues at coordinate 1,951 of CAZXEM010000089.1, forward strand.
TGAGAATATAAACAATCACAATAATCTAATTCCCAGCCTTTAACTTTAGTATAATGTTCAATTTCATCATTACTACAAAAGTATAAAGGTTTGATTCTCCTAACAAACATTTTATGGTCTTTCTTGCCAGAAATTGGTCCTAAAGAAGCGGTTAAAGAAATGTTAGCTTTAAACTGATTCATCATGATTGCTTGTGCCTCATCGTCTAAGTTATGACCAGTGACTAATTTCTTTGCTCCATTTTCTCGAGAATATTTGTTTAACAAATATCTTCGCCAAATTCCACAGACCATACATGGTTTTCGACCAATTTTTCTAATTTTTTCTGCCGATTCGTCGATATTAGTTTTGAAATGATCTTTTACATTAATAATAATTAATTCAATTTCTTGATCTTTACAAAATGTTTTCAGATTTTTCAAAGATTCATTACGATGTCGTTCAATTCCTTCATCAATAGCAATTGCAAACAAATTTTCTGAAGGAACATTATATTTATCAAAATATTTTTTTATTAAGTAAAGGGCGGCAGTAGAATCTTTTCCACCAGAAGCAGCTACACAAATTCTTTCATTACGATCAATTAATTGATACTTTTTAATAGTCTTAAAAACTTTGTTTTCAAAATATTGTAAGAATTCTTGTGGAGATAGTTCTCCATGTTGTAACACTATCTTCTCAGTAAATTTATTGTCATCTGTAGTGCAAGTTTTATCTTTATCGTTACATCCCATATTATTCCTCGGTCTCCAAATAAGGCCTTAGTTAACAGTAATTTATTCTAGCCATTTATAAATATTTGGGGTGTATTTGTTAAAGAGTAGTAAAATTCTTAGTTAAAGAAAAGATTATAAAGATGATTAACTTTATTCTATTATGATTAAAAATTTACCTAAAAAATATTTATCTACTAAACAACGAAAAGAGATGTGGTCCCAGGCAAAAAAAGTTTTAACTAAAGTGGATAAAGAGTTAAATTTTTCTGAAGTTTATGCTATTGGAAGTATGGTTTCAAATAAGAAGAATCCTAATGATATTGATTTTGCTATTATTACAAAAATGAAGAATAAAAAATCAAATTCATCATATCCCATAGATTTAATTATCCTACCTGAGAATGAGGATTTACCAAATTATTTGAAATTTTTTGAAAAATATATGAAAAAGAAGTACGGAACTTCTTCCAAACCAGTTAAGCTTAAATAACTCTTTCATTGATTAAAGATAAAAATATTTTTAAAACAAACTGAATTTACAATCAAGATGGAAAATTACATCCTCTTAAAAGAAAGTAAAGAACTACAAGAATTAAGTAAACAATTAGGTTTTACTAGAACTTTATT
>CAZXEM010000090.1:0-3278 GCA_964639875.1 uncultured Methanosarcinales archaeon
ATGAAAAATGTAACCAATTCGTTCCTGGTTGGTTAAATTATCTGCATCTAAAGTGTAATTAAATGTTTCTAATGATTCATTCACCATGGTATAATTTGCCCAACTTCCACTAAAATTTGATTCAAGATAAACTGCCGAATAATTCAAAGCAGAATTGTCAGTAACATTAATTTTTATAATTACTTCATCATCATTATTAATTGTTGTAGGAGTAATATTTACTGCAAAAATTAAAGGATTAGTTTTATCAACAGTGAAAAGCATTGTGCTTGTTGCTTGATTACCTAAAGAATCATTAGCAAAAACGTCAATGGTATAATTTCCGTCAACATAAGTTGAGTTTGAAACTGATACAGATTCGTTCCAAGTAAAGTTTGCAGTAGTAAGAGTACTTGAATTACTTTGTACAATTACATCAGATGTGTTAGAAATAGAATAATTTGAAAATGATAAAAGTGTATTTTCAATACTAATATTAAAATTAAAATCATCATTTTGGTACGAATTATTTAATGGAGTATAAAAGGTAATATTAGGAATAGTATTATCAACCTCAATAGTTCTAATTTCACTAGTCCCAAAGATGTTAGCGGAATCATTCCCATAAACTTTGTAAGAATGATTACTAGTTGCTAAAGAAGTAAGATTATAATAATGACTAGTAGTATTTTTTGCAGTCATAGTATAATTTGTTATTGTCCCATTATTATGTTCCCATTCTAATATTGCAACTGAAAGATTAACATCGGAAGAAATGTTTATCAATGTAAAACTTGTTGTTAACACAGTATTGTTAGCGGGACTATCGGCAGTGAAATTGAGATAAGGTTGAACCGCTTTAAGAATATCAACCCGAGGAAAAACTATTCCATTCCTAGTATCATTAATATTTTTTCCAGTAAGTTTCAACTTATTTTCAATCTGGATTGGATTAGGCGTAAGATTATAAGTTTGTTTCCAATACTGATTAAAAAGTGCAGCAACACCCGCAACGTGCGGTGCAGCCATAGAAGTACCACTTTTTAGAACATAAGCAGAATTTATACTTGTTGAAGTTATTGAAGAACCAGGAGCAAGTACATCTAAAATACTGCCTGAATTATAATTTGAAATTGCATCGGCTTTTGTTGTTGATCCTACAGAGGTAACGTTAATCCCGCAAGCTGGCGAAGTTATTCCTCCAGAATTACCAGCGTTACCTGAAGAAGCATCTACAAAAATCCCTTGTGTAGCTGCCCAACTTGCTTCGGCAGCTAATCCAGAAGAGTCAGAAGCATCACAGTAATCAGAGTAAATAATTTCACTCCCACCACCGTCAGTAACACCAATACTCATTGTGATTACAGAAATGTTAAATGTTGAAGCATTATTAACACACCAATCAATTGCTGAAATTGACCAAGCAGTAGTTCCCGCACCATTATCGTTAAAGACACGCATCGCAACAATGTTCGCACCTGGAGCTGCGCCACGATAAGTTGCACCTTCTGAAGCTACAATCCCTGCAACGTGAGTGCCATGATCACGAGCACCATAAGTTCCGCTGGGGAAAGGATTAGTATCACTATCTGCATAATCATAACCACCAATAACTTTATTACAGGTCCCTGCTAAAAAACTAGCATTAGTACATCCGCCAAGAGCAGGATGAGTAAAATCCACTCCAGTATCAATAACACAAACAGTTTCTCCAGTCCCGTTAATGAGAACTCCATTAACAGAAATGTTCCAAACATCATCAGCATTAATAACAGGAATTGAACCGTCAAGTAATGGTTTTATCGGTTTTATGGGATAAACTTTTTCTACTAAACCAGAAGAAATTAACTTTTCTAAACCGACTTTGGTAAGATTACCAGTAAAACCGTTAATTGCAGAAAAACGATGTTCAATTTCAAAATCATAATTTTCTGGTTCAGAAAAAATTCCGACTACAGCTATTTCTTTCCCTTTTTTTTCCTTCTTTAATTTTAATTGTTTTAAAATTTGGTCCTGACTACTTTTAACAAAATTTCTTCTTTCTTGAATTTTTATTTCTCTGTCTTGATTTTGAGAATCTACTGCCAACCCAATAACTTGTTCAAGGGGTTCATCTTTTAACATTACAATAACAGGTAAATAATCATCTTCTTCCAAGGCGTTTAACACTTCCAAATCAATGTTTACTGCCGAAACAAAAGTCATTAGAAAACAAACTAACATAATAAATAATAAAATGATTAAACGTCCACCCTTTTTCATTTTAATTCTTAACACTAATCTTAAACTAAGATTAAATTGTTATCTTGCTTTAATAAAATTGAACCTAATCCCTCTCCAACATTGAACGAAAATTTCGATAACACACTACTTAACAAATCAAAAAAACTAGCCTCTCTCTCATAAACTAAATAATCAACACTTTCAATGTTGTAAGTTTCTTTAATAAAAGTTTCAGCTGTATCTCTATTACCTAATTGGTCAACCAATCCTAGTTCTAAAGCTTCAACACCCAAAAAGAATTCTCCAGTAGCCAATTGTTTAACTTTATTTTCAGAAAGTTTTCTATTTTCAACAATTTCTTCAATAAAAAAATCGTGAATTTTATTAATTTTTTTTTGTAAAATACTTTTTTCGTTATCATTAAGTTTTCTGAAAGGAGTTCCAATATCTTTATACTCACCAGCTGTAAGTTGTTCATAATTAACGCCATACTGTTCCATTAAACCACTAAATTCTAAAAATGAAGAAAGTACACCAATACTACCGGTAATCGACATTCGATTAGCAATAACATGATCAGTAGCAGAAGCTATCCAGTATCCACCGGAAGCGCCAACTTCTCTGATTAAAGCAACAACAGGTTTTTCTGATTTCTTTACCGCTAAAGCAATTTCATCAGAAGCAACCGCTGAACCGCCGGGAGAATTAATCTCAATAAGAATAACTTCAATTTGTGGATTATCAATTGCTTCGCTAATGAAGTGAGTAACTGTTTTTGAAGAAGTTGTTGAAGAACCTAAATAATTCCCCCCGTCAACAGTGATCATCCCATTAACAGCCATTAAAGCAACGTTACCAGATTTAGAATCGTCAAAAATGGAAAGAGTTAATGGCAAAAGTACAAAAACAACAAAAAATACTGCAACGATAGTTAAAATAGTAGCTTTAAATCTGTTTCTTTTCATATTACCTCTTTTCATACTAATATAAAATAGGATTACCTATATAAAACTTTTTGCTTTGTAAACTGATAGAAATAAGAAGGCCGTTAAATTTATAAAAAATAAAAAACTTCT
>CAZXEM010000091.1:0-2898 GCA_964639875.1 uncultured Methanosarcinales archaeon
CCAGAAAGACGTTTCTTTTTTTCTAGTTTTTCTTGGACAAAAGTGATGGCTTTAATGAATAAATTTACAGCTTCAGAATTATAACTTTTACTTTGACAAACCTTGACAAATGTTTCTTTATTAACAGATCGCACCATAATTGAAAAGAAGTGAACTTTTATTTAAAAGGTTTGTTAATTTATGATTTTTTATTTTGCATTTATTTTCTTCTTTTTTTCTTACCAATCTTACTGGTCTTACTTTTTACAGAAAACATCTCTTCAATTCTTAACAAACGGTTATATTTAGCAGTCCTCTCTCCCCGACAAGGAGCGCCTGCTTTAATTTGACCACAACCAATCCCTACTGCTAAATCAGCAATGAACGTATCCCCCGTTTCTCCACTACGATGACTGACCATCACCTGCCAACTATTATTATAAGCAATTTTTACTGCTTCTAAAGCTTCAGTTAAAGTGCCAATCTGGTTAACTTTTAACAATAAACAATTACAACTTTTTTCTTTAATCGCTTCTTCTATCCGTTCAACATTTGTTACAGTAAGATCATCACCAACAACCTGAACATTTAATTTCTTTTCTGCTATTTTTTTTCTTAACTCCGCGAAAGCCAGAAAATCTTCTTCATCAAAAGGATCTTCTATAGAAATGATAGGATATTTTTTTACTAACTCAATATAATAATCAACCAATTTAGTTTTGGTCATTTTTTTAGGAGTATAGTAAAAACCTTTATTATAAAAATCTGAAGCTGCACAATCTATAGCAATGTCAACTTTTCCAGAATAACCTGCTCTTCTAATTGCTATTATTAACAAATCTAAAGCTTCCTCGGCTTTTCTTATTGGAGGAGCAAAACCACCCTCATCACCAACATTAGTAGCGTTCTTCCCATACTTTTTTTCAATAACAAATTTTAGATGATGATAAACTTCAGTTCCAATACGTAAAGATTCACGGAAACTTTTTGCCCTTGGAGAGATCATAAATTCTTGAAAAGGCAATACGTTTCCAGCGTGCATCCCACCATTGATAACATTAAAGAATGCTTTAGGCATAATCATGGTTTTTTTTACTGGTAATAAATAGTTCAAATATTCAAACAATTGTTTATTTTTAGATTCCGCACCAGCTCTGGCAGAAGCTAAAGAAACTCCTAACATTGCATTAGCACCAAACTTACTTTTATTATCAGTATTATCTTTCTCAATCATTAAACTATCAATTTCTTTCTGCCGAGAACAATCAAGATTAATTACTAATACAGATATTTTTTTGTTAACATTACGGACAGCTTTACTTACTCCATTTCCCAAGTAACGTTTAGTTCCGTCCCTTAATTCTACGGCTTCGTGTTTACCAGTAGAAGCACCGCTAGGTACAGACGCAGTATGTATAGTTAAATCATTAGTAAGTAAATCTACTTCAATAGTGGGATTACCTCTACTGTCTAAAATTTCTCGAGCCCGAACATTTTTTATGATTGTCATTTTAACATCCTCCACAAACATTTAGATTATTACAATTATATTGTTGAGTTCCATAATATTGATTTAATGATTGACAAACAGATCTTTTAAACCCAATCCAATCAAACATTGGCCCAGGATCAGTATGGGTACTTCCAGAACCTCTCCAAGTATTATCTGAATGTCTAACTAAATTATCAAGATGTATATTATGACGAATCATAATTTCAGAAACTAATTTAACTAAACCTTTCAATTGAAGATCAGCAAATTTTTCGAAAGTTTTACTTCCGGCAACTTTCTTTTTTACATTTCCATGAGTTAAATCACTTTGTGGCAAATAATTATTGGTAGAACCCCAAAGAGTTGAAGGCACTATACAATCTTCTTGGCCGCATTCTGTTGCTGTTTTACCTTTATATGTTCGAGAATCCCGATGACAAATCCCTTTACAATTATACATAGCATTAGCAACTTCAATAGCAACGGTATGTTTATCAATCTGAGCATTAGGAATATTTTGATCCCCTGAATCGCTACTACTATGGTGAATGTAAGCAAATTCTGAAGCATGTTGGGCATAGTTACCATCTCTACCAAAAATATAATGAGTATGACCTACTAAACCACTATTATCTTGCCAATAATCTTCACTCCAACCTTTAGTTAATCCCAAATAATCGTTACCAACAGTAGCGTGGACCATAACTCCAGTTTTCTTATCAGCCTTTTTAGATTTAGGAGTAATATCATTTAAACAAATATTATTGGGACAAGTTTGACTAGGATTAAGAGTTATCGTCCATTGACCTGATTGTTGTTGATTATTATAATTTGGACTTTCAACAGTAACTGTTTTAGTAATAAGTGTAGAAAACATTTCTGTTTCACCACCTGGTTTACCTGGAGAAGTTGCGGTCGCCCCAACTTTATGCTGATATTCCTGCCAAGCAGAAGGTGGAAGGGGAGTGTGTCCTGGAGGTGGTGTTTGTGATGATGGATATTGTTGAGTAGAAGTAGATGAAGGTTGTTGTTTCCCATAAACCGGTTGATTAGAAGGATAACCATAAATCGGTGTTTGGACTTTATCAAAATAAGTTGTTTGATAATCTGCAAGGGTGCTAGTATTATGATTAAGAATTAAATTACCCTTACCAAGTAAAGGCCCTAACCGTTCACTCCAAACTTGATCAATTTCTTGACAACGTTGACCATTATTACAACCAAGAACTGCTTTAGGGACAAGCGTTGTTTGGTATTGGACTTGTTGAGGTTGAGACTGAGGCGAGGGCTGAGCTGGCGGTGGTGATTGTGATGCTTGTTGACCAGACTCTGTCTTCGCACTTTTTTGGCCTGGCATAATTCCCCCATTTAATCCAATCGTAGATTGACCACAGAATCCTAATTGACCATAATAAGTTAAGAAATAT
>CAZXEM010000092.1:0-2882 GCA_964639875.1 uncultured Methanosarcinales archaeon
AGAATAAAATGGCTCTTCAAAATATAGCATTAGAATTGGTCTTTATCTTTGGAATAACTAACATAATCTTTCTATTGTTAGTATATTTCTCCTGCCGGTGTATGGGTGGTGCAAAAGTAACTCAGAAATTGTTCAGTAAAGTTTGGTACCAAAAGTTTTACTCTAAACATTGTTATTTCTGGTGGGGATTCTTTTTATCAGTAATTTTGCATACTGTTCTTGCATTTTACTTGTTTGGCTTCCCTTTTTAATTTATTTTTTTCTTTATTTCTTAACAAACAATCCGCACCAACACATTGCTCCCCTTCCATCAACCGGTTTCAACCAAGTAGTATGAGTTTTAAAATTACAAGGACAAATTAACTCTATATCTTTTTCTCGAGTTCCATCACGTAACCGACAGGGACAAAGTTTCAAACCAAACTTTTTCTCATTCAATAAAACACCCTCAATGATCGTATCCACATGCGCTTTATCGGAGTTAAGAATGAAATCATTCCCCTCACAAAAATTAGACCAAACTTCTCTTAACTTATTAGCATCCATCTTATAAGTCCATAATATTCTTAGCTTCTTCTTTATCTACTTCAACATAAGCATTCTCTGCTTGACAAGTTGGACATTTCTCCGGACCGGAATTACCAAAATGAATATCACTACAAACATTACACCTAAAAAACTTTTTATCAACCATTTTAATTACCTCCTTTTGCTAAAAACTTAGCCGCTTTTAATAGAGCAACACAAGCCGTTCCTGCAGAAATAACATATTGATACTCATGTACTGAAGAACAATCACCAGCAGCAAAAATTCCAGGTACAGATGTTTGAGTGCTACAATTAACAAGAATATGGCCATGATCATCTATATCAAGTAACCCTTTTGCAAAATCAGTATTAGCAACCCTACCAATCTCAACAAATATTCCTTGAACAGCTAACTCTTTTACTTCTTTGTTAACTTCATATTTCATTCCCGTAACAAACTTATCACCAAAAACTTCTGTAGTATTAGCATTATAAATAATTTCAACTTTATCATTCTTCTTTACACTTTCCTGTAAGTATTCATGGGCAGTAAGTTTATCTCCCCTAACAATCAAATAAAGTTTATTAGCAATTTTGTCCATGAAATCAACAGCTTCCATTGCTGAATCACCACCACCAATAATTGCTACATCTTTCTTAGTAAATAAAGGTCCATCACAAATCGCACAATAAGTAACTCCCATCTTCTGAAATTTTTCTTCCCCTGGAACGCCTAACTTCCGAGGATGAGAACCAGTTGCTAAAATAATAGTTTTTGTTAAATAATCACCTTTACTTGTTTTCAAAAGAAAATTACTTTCTTTCTTTTCAATTTTCTGAAGAACCGTATCGGTTTGAACTTTAACATTATTAAACTTTAATTGTTCTTCCATTTTACTAGAAAATTCAACACCAGTAGTTTTTTTAATTCCGGGATAGTTTAAAACTTCTCCAGATTCCATAAATTGTCCACCAAATTTATCAGCAATAATCAAATAATTCATTTTTTTTCGAGCAGCATAAATCGCCGCAGTACAACCTGCAATTCCTGCTCCCACAATAATCGTTTCATAAATAGTTTCAGTCAACTTAACTCACCTCATTTGTAAAAATCATCTTATCTAATTAAAGATTTAATCTCTTTAAGAATATTTGTAGAATCTAGACCATACTTCTGCCAAAGGTCCATTGGCTTCCCAGATTCACCAAACTTATCTTGCATCCCAATGATTTTACACTTAACTGGATACTTCTCAGATAACAATTCTGTAACTGCACTTCCTAAACCACCAATTACCTGATGATCTTGCACAATCAAGACTTTTTTAGTTTTCTTAACAGATTTTAATATCGTCTCGCTATCTAACGGTTTAATGGTATGACAATTAATCACTTCTGGTTTGAACTTTAATTCTTTACAAGCGTTCATAACTTCAGTAAGAATTGGACCAGAACCAATAATTGTAATCTTTTTACCTCTCTGTAAAACTTGTGCTTTACCAATTTTAAACGAACTTGCCTTTCCAGTTAAAGACTCAAACTTTGCTCTGTGCAACCGTAAATAAACCGGTCCTTTCATTTTAGCGGCTGCTTTAGTTGCTTTAATCGTTTGATTGTAATCACAAGGTTCAATAATAGTCATATTTGGTAAAGCTCGTAATGCAGCAACATCTTCTAAAGCTTGATGGGTTGCTCCATCCTCTCCAGTTGCTAAACCACAATGAGTTGCCACTAATTTTACATTAGTTTGATTGTAACAAACAGAAACACGAATTTGATCAAGACAACGCATTGGCATAAACACGCCAAAACTTGCTGCAAAAGGAATCTTTCCTTCCAACGCTAAACCAGTAGCCATCGAAACCATATTTTGTTCAGCTACTCCTGCTTGAAAGAATCGTTGTGGATATTTTTCAATGAAAGCATTAAGTTTATTTGAATCAATTAAATCTGCAGAGAGGGCTACAACTTTCTTATTCCGACCTAGTTCAGCCATCGCTTGTCCAAATCCGGATCGTGTTGATTGTTTTTGTTTTGCTTTCATTTTTTTATTTAATTCTGTTCTGGACAATTTTGTTTACTATCTATAAAATCCTGCCAAACAGTAGGGCAAATAGTTGCATATTCTTGAGTAATTGAATCAAACGGTTCCGCCGATATAGTTTCTAAATAATAATTCCATCCTTTACTGGAATCCCACCCTAATTGGTCAAATGCGCATATTGTGCTGAAGTGATCATGATCAACATAGAGATTATTTGAATAAAAATGTAACAATTCATGGACTATTGTTTTAGCCGAAAGAATTAAATTGTCTTGGGCAAAAAAATTATCAACTAAATTAGAACACATTT
>CAZXEM010000093.1:0-2880 GCA_964639875.1 uncultured Methanosarcinales archaeon
GTCTTCCTTTTCTTTTAAGATTATTAATTATTGGGGGTTGTTTCAGAACGTTTAATGGTGTTAAGCTTCCTCGGGTTTACCCCGAGGTGGAGCGTAGCGACAAGTTTTTTCGTGGCAAGTTCAGTTATTAGTCATAGTAGTTAAGGAGTTATTGGGGTCTTTAGTTAAGTAAAGTTTATATTATCAATTAATTTCTTAGAAAATATAATGAAAAAATGTCTATTCAAAAAAATGATTTGCTCTATTTGTAAAGAAAAAATTGGATTCTTTGAAAAGAAAAAAGAAATTAAGTCAATTAGTGAAAAAAGAGCATATGCTCACCCTAATTGTATTATCAAAAACCCTAAGGGCAATACTGAAGTTAATGAAGCAATTAAAAATGTGAAAATAAGTCAGATAAAAGAATGTTTGAAAACAAAGGCATATTGTACTTATACGCCAACAGAAATTGCTGAATTAGGTTTTTCTGAGAAAGATATAGAAAAAATTGTTGGTAATAATTATAATGAAATGGTTAGATTAGTTAGATATACAAATACAGAATTACTAAACATGGGATTTCCAATGTCAGAAATAAAAAACCTTAGGAATATTTACAGAAAAATGGAAAATTTTGAGAAAAAATTACAAGAACAAAAATGATTGAAATAAAGCCAAATGAATTTTATACGGGAGTTGTTGCAGGAGTAACAGCTGGTGCTGTATTAATTATATCAAGTTGGATTAGTAGGTTGGTGTATCAAAGTGATCAATCATTATTTAGGGTTTCATTTGAAGTTTTATTGCCATTTGTTATTCTTTTGATAGTTCTTATTTTTATTTTATATCGGATGAGTAAAAAGCCGAATAGAGGAAAAAAATCCTGATAACTCCTACTTTTAGTTTTACTTTAGACTAATAATGCCACGAAAAAATTAAGCTTAACGATGTTAAGTTGCCTCGGCTTTACGCCGAGGTCGACCTGAGCATAGCGAAGGTTGAAGTTATGACGCAGGAACCAGTTACAAATATAGTCTTTCTTTTTAGTTTAGGTTTTCCTCCTCAAAAGGGTGTTTTAGAATAGTAATATTTATTAAAGATTAAACAATTCTTTTCTTATATTAAAAATGAGGTGTTTATTATGAAAAAGATATTTTTATTATTAAGTTTATTAGTTGTTTCTATGTTTTTAATTGGATGTTCTGAAAATCTTGCTGGTGAAGCACATCGTTCCAGTAGGACAAATGCAGATGGCTTGATTAATGCACTTGCTGATAAAGAACAGCAGAGGTGCTACAACGCAAAATTAAGAGATTGTCCTAGAGCAAATGAAGAAAATGTTTATGCTCTTTTAGCAAGAAGTAATGTTTTTGCACTTGATTTGATGATGGATTCGAAACAAAGAAATTTTAAATCATTCAAGAAAAGTGTTAATAGCTATCTTGGGATAATACAAAAAGTTGCTTCTGGTGAAGGTTCTAGTAGGGATAAGTTAATTGCAAAAGCAGTTATTGGGCAGACTTATGCTTCAGCAGATCAAGCTGATATTTTAATAATGGCAGACCTGATAATGGCAAATCATTTAGGAATTACTGCTAATGAAATGGCTGCTGTCAATAAGATGCCAGGTTCAGAATTATTAAAAGGAATTTCTAAATCTGGCCCAGATCTGGGCGCTTCTACCGGGGGAATGGGAAGTTTAATACCCCCTGGGGCGTCACAATCTTTCTTTGATTGTGTTCAAGAAGCTTTAGGTTCTAAAAGCGGAGGATCGTCCCAACAAGCGCCTGGTGGAGGAGCGTCTGACCCATTAATGCCAGTTGGCCCAGACGGTGATTTTAGTGGTGGTTCGGAGGGAGGAATGTCTGAATCTGGTGAATCATTTGATTTTGACGTTGGTTTCTGTGAAGAAATAGATCAAGGGATGATGCCAGGATTTGGCACTTCAGTTGATGGAGAAGGTTCAGACCTTGACGAATTGGATGATTTAAAAACGGGAGATGTTGTTTCTTATGAACACGATTACGAAACTAATTATGATGTTGATGGAGACGGGGTTAAGGAGCCGTGTACTGCCACCCAAAAAGGAGAATTTGAAGTTGTAGCAACAAAAGGTGAGCAAGGAACAGTATTTGATTATACTACTGTGGCAAACTTAGAGTGGACTTTTACTGATGAAACTGGAAAGAAGAAAGAGATTTCTAAACCACCGTTCAACCAAGGTTTTTCAAAACAAAACCTAAAAAAACAAATGGGTCCAGTTAAGTTCAAAGTTAAAAAAGGAGCTGGTTCAAGTTCATTCGACCCAGAAGGGGATTCTGGAAACATTTTTGGTTGTCCAGCCGTTAATGCGGTTGAAGCATGTATGGAGGCCGCAGGAAGTGCTGACATTTGTACTGGATTAGAAAGCATGGGAGAACAAGGCCAAGTGGCTATGATTCTTGAAAACTTTTGTAATTCGGCTACGGGAGCAGAAGTTTTCAATCCTTTTGATCAAGGTGTAATCATAAACCCTGGAAATATGATCAATCAAGTGTTTTTAGTAAATTTTATGGGATTTACACAAGCTCAACTAGATGATTTGAACACAAAGTAGAAAGTTAATTTTTCTTTTTTTTCTTTTTCTAAAACACCCTAATTTTTAAGATATTTTTTATATACTGGTTCTGAGTAATAATTCAACTTAACGATGTTAAGCTTTCGGGACTTTATGTCCAGGTGGAGGCTTTAGCCGACAAGTAAAATCATGGCGTTAGTTTGTTGGAACGAAGTTACTTTGTTAAGAAAAGCGGGAAGAAAATTTATAGTTCTAGTTTATTATGTTTAATTATTTTATTGATATGGCTTATGACCCATTTTTTCTCTTTAAGGTAAGATTTTTTTGTATATTTAGATTTCCAT
>CAZXEM010000094.1:0-2728 GCA_964639875.1 uncultured Methanosarcinales archaeon
AAACCAGTAAATAACTGATTTAAATTTAAAAAAATAAGAAAGAATATTAAAAAAAAAGACAAATAAGAACAAATCCTAAACTTTATCGAACCAAACAACAATTTTTTCCTGTTTAACTTTAAATTCTAATTGATGTTGATGTTTTCTAACAGGGTTAACTACGGAGATTTCCATTTTCTCTGCACCAACTTTCTCTTCAATATCAATTTTAAACTTTCCCAACTGTTCTTTCATGTCTTTACTTACTTTCATAAAAAGAACAATTTCGTCAAGTTTTTCAAGTCCTGCCTGTTTTCTTAACTGTTGCACTTGCCGCGTAATTTCACGGGAATAACCTTCAGCGTCCAATTCTTCGTTCCGCTCTACACTCAAATAAACCTGGCCGAACTTAAATTCGCCCTCTTTATAAATTTCAGGAACATCTCTCTCAACAATGATCATATCTTTAGTGATTTTAACATCATTATTATTAATTTTAAAATTGTAAACATTATCTTTTTCTAAGTGGCCAATAATTGTTTCCGGACTATCAATAGTTAGTTTAGTAATTATTTCTGGAGCAAGCGGACCGTACGCTTTACCAATTTTACCACCATCGGCTTTAATTCTAATTTTCATCTCAGGTAAAGACTGTAGGATACTAACTTCTTTAGTATTAGTTTGTTTTTTAATTATATCTTTTAATTTCTTTACTGCTTTCGCTACTTCTTTTTTATTACTAACAACAATAATCTCTTTTACTGGCCAACGTAAGCCCAGTTTAGCCTTCTCTCGAGCATTCAATGCAGATTGAATAATTTGTTTAGATAAATCAATTTCTTCCTCTAAACTAGAATCAATCATCTTTTCATTGACTTGAGGAAACTTATAATGAGTAATACTTAACTCTTTCAAACCGAACTCGTCCTTAAAGTTTGCATAAATCGCTTCAGAGATAAATGGACAAATGATATTAAACATTTTCAAAAATTCTAACAAGACAGTATAGATAGTATAAATTACAACTTCTTTATCTTCATCTTTTCCTAAAGAAGATTTTTCTCTCACCATTTGAATATATGTCCGGCTAAGTTCTAAAAACAAATTTTCTAACGGAGCAATAGTTTCATCGAACCGATATTCAGCGAAAAGTTCAGACACGTTCTTGATGGTAGAATTCAGTTTAGAAAAAATGTATCTCTCTTCTATTCCTAAAACATTTTCAACAATACCAGAATCAATCTTAGTAGGGTTAACTTTATTTTCATTACAAAGGTTAATCAAAAATTTATGAGTGTTCCAAATAATATGTAAATATCTACTTTTTAATGCTGCCCCATCCCAACTAAACTTTATATCTTGACCTGCATTAGTTTGACAAAGGTAATACCTTAACACGTCAGCACCATGTTTCTCAATCATTTCATCAGGAGCAATGATGTTACCAATAGATTTACTCATTTTCACTCCACCAATATCTCGAAGCATACCATGCATGTAAACGTTCTTGTAACAATTTTTGCCCATTGCTAATTGAGAACAAATTGAAGACATACTGAACCATAACCTAACTTGTTCAGTAGCTTCCAAAATTAAATCTGCAGGAAAATAATCTTTAAAATAATCTTCACGTTGTGGATAGTATAAACAATTCCAAGAAGCTGTTCCGGCATCAATCCAAACGTCAAGGATGTCAGGAATTCTAACCATGGTCCCTTTTTTACATTTACAAGACCATTTCATTTCGTCAATCCAAGGAATGTGAAGATTTTTTGGAACGTTCTGTTTACCAACTTTCTTTTCCAACTCTTTAACTGAACCAATAACTTCAATTTCTTCGCAACTTTCCTGATCACATTTCCATAACGGAACTGGAGTTCCCCAGAACCTTTGCCGAGTAATAGAATTATCTTTCAAATGCGTTGTCCAAGAATCAAAAGCTTGTGTTTTAGGAACCCAATGAACTTTTTGGTTCTCTTTCACCATTGCTTCTTTCAAATCTTCAATTTTGAAGAACCATTGTTTAGTTGTTTTAAAAATAACGGGATCGTGACATCGCCAACAAGTTGGATAATCATGTTCAACTTTAGTGGTAGCAATCAAAAAATCATCTTCTTTCATATCTTTAATGAAAAGCTGGTCATCTTTTTTAGCAATTCTTCCCGCAAACTTTTTACCAATTTCTGGAGGAAATTCTCCTTTCTCTGTTAAATTATTAAATGCAGGAATATTATATTCTTTACCAACTTCCTGGTCTTCAGGACCGCAACCCGGTGCACAATGGACCAATCCGGAACCTGCAGTAAAATCAACATATTGTTCCGATAAAATCACTGTATGAACATTAGGGTGATTCTTTTTTAATTCTTTAAATTGGGGAATATCTTTTTCCCAAGGATGAACATATTCTGTACCAAGAAGTGTTTCTCCTTTAAATTCTTCAATAATAGTAAGCGCTTTACCAACAACAGATTGAACTAACGGACCAACTAAACTCTTACCGATGATCCAAGTTTCATCACCATCATCTCCGGCGACTTTAGCTTTAACATAATCAAGTTCAGGATTAACCATGATTGCCAAATTGAACGGAATTGTCCATGGTGTTGTTGTCCAAATGATTAAAAATTCTTTCTCTTTATTCTTAGTGTTCTTATTAGGAAATTTTAAGAAAACTGAATCCTCATTAAGAAGTTGATATTCACATTCGTGTTTAGCTAAAGCAGTTTCACAATTACCACACCAAGTC
>CAZXEM010000095.1:0-2491 GCA_964639875.1 uncultured Methanosarcinales archaeon
ACCCATTATTGTTTAACGAAAAATCTGTATCTGCATTACGATAAACTACTAAGTAAGAATTTGAAGTAATGACCGTATTTGAACCTAGAACTTTGTTCTCAGCAATGGTTAATTCATTATCACTATCCTTATCTTTAATTATTAAACCATTAAGGTTAAGATTTTGATCCCCTTTATTATAAAACTCTACCCATTCACCTTGGGGTAAAACAAGGTTGTCTTCATCGAACGGGTCAGCCATAATTTCGCTAATTTCTAATTGAGAATACTCTTTCGAAAAATCAAAAATACTATTTTCTTCTCCGGGAGTGCCAAATTCAGTTACACTTTCTCCCCAACTTGAATCTTTCCTTCTTTCAAGAGTTTTATTATTTTTATAAGCACCAAAACTTTTTTCGTAACTAAATGAAGTACCTTCACTATTATTATTATAAATACTTATTGAATCCCCCTTATCGCTTAAACCGTTACCTAAAGAATTATCATCCACACAAAAAAATAAAAATTTAGAATTCAAATTTTCAGGTAAAGTTGTATCCTGGTCTACAATGATTGCATACTCTTCAGGCAATAAAGTTAAATTACAATCATCTGAAAAGGGACAACATTCAAGATTATCAACACTTTTAGAATCTTCCAGGAACCAATTACTTAAATTCACTAGAGAATTACCAGAATTATAAATTTCCACCCATTCATTTCCATCAAAAGGAGAGTACATAATTTCATTAATTTCTATTTCTGCTAATGATGAACAGATAAATAGAGTAAAGAATAAGAAAATTGGAACTAACTTAAAATTGTTAAACATTTCCAGTTAAAAGACAAACTTACATAAAAAGATTTATATTCACTATTATAGAATACTAAACAAAGTTTTTAAACAATCTTCACTTTAAAGAGAATAAGATGGGTTGGTTATTCGGTAAAAAAAAAATTGTACCAAAAGTTCCTTTTCCTGTAGGAAGAGAAATTGATGAAAATAGTCTTCAATTACCTCAGAAGTCTCCTAGGGAGAAAGTAATTTTACCAGATCAAATCAAAGCAGCAGTAGGTTTAGGACAACCTAAACCAGAAGAAGCTTTACCAGCTCAAGCGGAACAAAATGCAGAAATGCCAACTTTTTCTCCTCAACCAGAAACTAATTTTCCTGAGCAAAAAATTAAAAAACAAATTAATGTTAAAGTTAACACTTACCGAAGTATTCTTGCAGAACTTAATGAACTAAAAAAGAACGCTTTTGAATTTAACGACATTAATAAACAATTAGAACTTTCTGAATATAATGAAGAAAAAGATGTTAATAAAATGAAAACATCAACAAAAAGTATGCATGATCGCTTACTACAAATCGATAAAATAATCTTCAAAGGTGAATGAAAATGGAAAAAATGCCAGTCTTTGTCAAAGTAGAAGAATACGATAGTGTTCTAAACTTAATTAGAACAATCCGTAAAAAACTTGATGAAACCAAAGAAACAATTACTAAAATTAACGATTTAAAAAACGAAGAAGACCATCAATTAGAAATGTGGCAAAATGCACTTGCCGAAATTGAGAAAAAAGTTGACTTTATTGACCACTCTTTAAATGAACCTGAACAATTTTAAAAAATGGCCAAAACAAAAAATGTAAAAAGGAAAACTATAGTGAAAAATGCAGTGGTAACAAGAAAAAAGAGAACAGTAACAAAGAAAAAAGCAGGAACTAAAATTAAAGAGCCAGAATATATGGTTCAAATTGGTAATCCTGAAAATTTAAGAAAAGACATTTTAGAATCTTTAAGAGAAGTTATTATTTACATGCAAGGGTACGAGAATTTCAAAAAGGTTCAACAAGAAAAGGTAAAAATATTTAACAAACTTAAAACGGACAGTAAAGAAATAAATTCTTTAATTAATCAATTGAGACAATATTTACCAAGGGGTCATTTAAAACCGATTGAAATTAAAAAAGAAATTGAAGCTCATATTCCTGAACCACAACAAGCAGAAGTAGAAACACAGGAAACTGTCCCTCAAGAACAACCAATGGCGCCAGTAGAAGTTCCTCCTAAAATGCCTACAGGAACTCCAGCAAGTAGTGTTCCCCCTTCTGGGTTGGATGAATTAGAAGCGCAATTGAAAGATATTGAAAATCAACTTCGTGGCATAGGATAATTCTTATTTATTGTTTATTTATTTAGAAAAAAGAAAAAAAAGAAAAAAATTATTTAAAGAAATTCTCTAACCAATGCAAAATTCTGTTCAAAAGATTTTGTTGTTCTTCTAACTTTTTCTCTAAGTCAAGACATTTGCCACTCATACAACTATTACTTCCACACTCATAATCGTTCTGACAAATTTTTCCAACAGGTAATTGATCTTTCATATCACCATTCCAATCACAAAATAATGAATCTCCGTTCTCTTTAATCTTTGTTCCTACAGGAAGACATTTACCTTCGTAAGAACAACCACTTGGACATTCAACAAATTGGTATTCTGGAATA
>CAZXEM010000096.1:0-2422 GCA_964639875.1 uncultured Methanosarcinales archaeon
TAGTAGTAGCAGTAGTAGTCGTAGTAATGAATTAATTTAAAAATTTCAAAAAAAAGTATGATTTTTAGAAGTCACTTACTTAAATTCTGCTTTTTCTAAACCTTCTTAATTAAAATACTCCATGCCGTGTTACCCGCAGTAGAAATCAGTAATACAATTACTCCGGCAATTAAAACGCCAATTACTGCTGCCATAAAAAAATCTCGTTTTCTGAAACCAAGTAAATAAGCTGCTAAAGCACCGCTATAAACTCCTGATCCAGGTAAAGGAACGCCGATAAATAGTGCTAATCCTAAAACGCCATACTTCTCAACGTACTTATGAACTTTCCTTTGTGTCCGAGTAACCAGTTTCTGATAAATCCGATTAATAAACTTTACTTTTAAGAAAATATGGACAACATTATCCAAAAAAAAGTATACTATTGGTGCTAAAATAATGTTAGTAATTACACAAACTAAAAATATTGTTAATAATGAAAATTCTGTTTGAAATACTCCGTAAGGGATAGATGCCCTTAACTCTAAAAATGGTAATAAAGTAATCCAAATTAAATTTAAGATTTCGTTCATATAAGTCAAGAAATTTTCTTTGTTTTTAAATCTTTATCTGGTTATGACAGTATGGGCAGTAAATACCTTTTAGCCCTGAGAATAGGAAAGAAACAAATTTGTACTTGCAATATGGACATTCGAAACTTTTTTGGTTAATTTTCAATCCCTCAATTCCAAGAAATCTCTAATTTATTTATATAATTAACGGAATAAAGAAGCTTTATCTAGAATTTAATAGAAAAAGAAAATAAGAAAAAAATGAAAACTTAATCCGAAGCAAGTCAAGTCACTTCGTTCGTGACTTGCTTCCTAGTCGGAAGCAAGTTTCCAAATAGTTTTCATGCCCACAATGATTGCTCCTGGAACAACGAAAACAACAATGTTACTTAAAATTCCACGGATCATAAATCCTATTTTTGGAATTAAGCCCAGATTAACTATCCCTGCTAACATTAAAGCGATTGCTGCCAGTAAAAAAGGAACAGTTTCTTTTGCTGTTAAGTTAAACAAACCAACAATAAATCCTAAAATAACTAATGTTGTAACTAAAACTTCTGGTCTAAAAAAACTTTTAAATATTCCTGCAACAATAGCTATTAATAATCCTACAAAGAAAGTATAATGCGCCATTCGATGGAGTTCCATCTTTTCTTTTTTAACTAATGAACTAGATTTTCTTTTTGCCATTTAAATTCACCTCTTTTAATATATCCCTAATAAAATGATTTTAGTATATAAATTATTCGTTTTTTAATAGGTTAATTTATAATAAAAACAAACATTTCCCAATTATGATAAAATTTTCATTAGCTAAATGTAAAACTAAAGCTGCTTACTCTGCAAAATTAATGCAAAAAGGCAAACTAGACCTGGCTAAAATCAAAAAAAAGTTTGAAGTATTAATGGAAACACCAATTTTGTTAGTAATTAAAACTAAAACTGGTGAAGTTATTGTTCATAGTCATGGCGAGATTCTGTTTAAGAAATGTACAGATACAGAACTGATGGAGAAGATTGCCAACGAGATTTACAAAACTGGGTTAGAAAAATGAAAAGAGTGATTAGTTTCGCATTAGGAAACATCTGGAGATGGGGCGAATCAAAAAATCGAGCTGATTTGATTCAATATGCAAAAAATTTAGGTGTTGATGGAGTAGAAATAACTTTTTCTTCAAAAGAAGAGTTGTACAATTTTAAATTATCAGAAGAAGACTTAAATTGGTTAAAGTCGTTAAAATACGTCACCATCCA
Organism: uncultured Methanosarcinales archaeon; assembly: GCA_964639875.1. GTDB lineage: Archaea > Nanobdellota > Nanobdellia > Woesearchaeales > GW2011-AR9 > CAZQLW01. The sequence continues at coordinate 1,806 of CAZXEM010000096.1, forward strand.
TGCTCCGTTTAAACTGAAAAGGAAATCAAAAGATAAACAAGAAATAATTAAACAATGTGATATCATTTTAAAATTGTACCAACAAGTTAATGCTAAAGACGTCATCATCCACCCTTTAGATTTACCATCACCAGAAATTCTAGCCAAATATCCGTTCAAAGTATCTACAGAAAATCTAGTTAAAAAAAGAAATGTTACTATAACCAAACTTGAAAAAATATTTCAAGAATATCCGAACATTGGTTTATGTTTAGACGTTGCTCATGCTTACTTATGGTCAAAAGATGAAACTCAAAAACTCATTGATGCATTTAGCGAGAGAATTACCCAATTTCATCTAAGTGGAACTTACAGAAAGAAAGATCATCAATCGTTAAGAATAGTTACAAAAAAATTCCTTTCTTCAATTGAACCAATTAAAAAGTTAAATGTACCAATCGTTATTGAGGAAGAAATTTTTGCTAAAGATTTGAACTATCTTAAAGAAGAAGTTGAATATATCAAACAAATGTTTAAATAATAAAAAAAAGAACGCCCCCGGAGCGATTCGAACGCTCGATCTGTCGGTTAACAGCCGACTGCTATAGCCAGACTAAGCCACAGGGGCATAAATAAAC
>CAZXEM010000097.1:0-2394 GCA_964639875.1 uncultured Methanosarcinales archaeon
AATATTGTTAAAGCTGAACAAAGAGCTAGGAATTATTATCAAAGACATAAAAGTAAACGTTTCCCTAAACAGCAAGATGTTGGGTTTTTTAAAGATGTTTACAAAGTTTATATTCCCTTAGGTAGATTTTTTAGAGATGAAATTAAATCTTCTTTAGAATCAATGTCTAATCCTAAAGAGAAATATGGGCATATTGCAGACGAACTGTTTGAGTATGTTGATCAGCATCGGGGTGATAAATTAAGAAGTGTTTTCCTTTCTAAGTATGAGGATGCAGTTTTTGAATGGCCACTTAAAGATTATATTTTTTACAAATACACAAAGTTTCGTTATGAAAAACTTAAAAAAAAACATGAAGTTGAACATGGTGAAGTTTTAGACGACCCTAAAATCAGTTTTTTTAGTATGATTTATAACCATTTAAGCAATGTAGCAGAAGATAAAAATGATATTTTCTTATTAAAAAAACTTCGCAGTTCAAGTTTGGATCAAAATAGTATTCAATCTTCGTTAAATTATTACGGTCCTGATTTTATTGAAGAACTTGGCTTAAAAGATAAAAAATTACAAGTTTTGTTTAATCTTTGGATAAGTAAATCTAATCAGGAAAGAAGAATTTCTGCAATTTATGGTATAAATACGGACGAACTAGAAAATAAGTTTGACTGTGTTTACAAAACAATTGATGATTATTTAGAAACACATAATTTATCTTTAGTCCATTCCCAGAATGACGTACTTTACTTGAAAGGTGATAAAAGTAAAATCGCTAGTGCTGATGCTCCTTTTATTTTAGTAGATGAAATTGAAAAAATTTTCATTACCGAACATGCTTCTGAAAGAAGGAAAGATCCTCGAAAGAGCGGTAAAAAAGTATATTATCCACGTTGCGGTGCTTGGGAAGGAATTAAAGAAAAAGAAGAGCCAATGTTTAATTTAAACATCTTTGAGATGCAATGTTATAACGATTATTTAGGAAATATTTTTGTTGGTAATGAAGAAGAAGCAGTTGAAAACTTTTATTCCAGTCTAGATGCCCTTGTTGTTGGTAATATTGATAAACAAGACTTGTTATGGTACAGCAAAAATAAAGAACAATATACTGGTTTTATGGATAATGAAAAAATTACTTTTTGTGATTGGGACCTTAGTAAACTAATGCATGATCAAGAAAAAGATCAACACTATTTTTTGATGGAGGTTGATGGAAAAAAACGGCGTGAACGTTTCTATGTTGAAAAAGAACAATATCTTGAAAATGGAAGAAATGATGAAAAATTTTATTATTTTGAAAAAAGTAAAAGAAGAGTAGAAGATGAATTTGGTAGGGGAAGTTATGTTGAAGTTGAGAAAAAAATTTATGTTTTACCCGTTGAAAAATTTAGGCCAGATTGGGCAATGTATAATCAAAAAATGGGAAAACATGCAGAAATACTTTTTAGTCCTTTGCTGGGAAGAGAAGATGCAAAAATGTTAATTGAAAATGTTCAAGATCCAGAATCGGAACCTTTGTTTGATTGGATTTCAGAACGGTTTAAGAAAAAAGGTACTTTGTTATAAAATGTTAACTTTTGTTATGAGTAAAAAGTGGTGCCCACTACCCACTGGACAAGTATCCCAAATATATATAAATCAGTAAATTCTTGAACTTTTATGCACATTAAAAGGGTGAAGTATAAAGATATTGAACAAATTCCTAAGATTAATATAAACAAAAATTTCAAACAAAACTTTTCTGGAAGTTCACCAGCACCGTTCATTGGCCGTTATGGATATCCGAATATTAATGTTGGTTTTCTTTCTCCACAATTTTCTGGAGATACTTCTCATTATGATTCTCCAAACTTATGGAGCAAAGGCAGATTTCCAATCGCAAACATTGCTTCTTTACGTTATGGATTAGTTAATTCGAGAACGGAAGGAAATATTACTGCTGCTAGAAAACCTAATCGGTTTTTAGAAATTATTCAAGAAGTGGGAATGGCTAAAAAAGCTGTAGAATTAGAAGTTAATTTAACCAAAATTCCACAACTTAAGTTAAGACCGCAAAAAGAAATTATTCCTTTCGGTCCAGCAAGTAAATTACAGAAAGCAACAATAACCGCCAATCCTAAAGTTGATACCCGGGTTGAAAGAGTTGTTTCCGATACGGATTTGAGATCAGCCCCTGGGATTATAAGTTTGTATAAGAAAGGGTTTGAAGAAAATTTTCTTACTAAACTAATGTCTGTTGGCAATACAGGACTAAAAAAAAATCGAATCTTGGTTCCAACAAGATGGAGTATTACTGCTGTTGACGATACTGTTGGTAAAGATTTGATTAAAGAAGTAAAAGATTATTCTGTTGGAGATTATCAACTTCATTTTGGTGGTGAGTGGGGCAATTACTATTTG
>CAZXEM010000098.1:0-2300 GCA_964639875.1 uncultured Methanosarcinales archaeon
ATATATTGACGTCATTTGTTTTGTTAATACTTTAGGTTTTTATTAAACTTTCTCTCAAATATTAACCATTCTTACATAAGCTTAAAAAACAAATTCTACTTTATCCACTAAATCAGCGTAAAATGGAAGAAAATAATAAAATAATTGTTGGTGTTGACGAAGCGGGTAGAGGTCCAGTTCTTGGTCCTTTAGTCATGGTTGCTCTAGCAGTTAAGGGAGAAAATGTTAAAAAACTTGAATGGATGGGTGTTAAAGATTCTAAATTGTTAAGTTCGTCCGTTAGAGAAGAAATGTTTGACCAAATTCGTGAAATAGTTGAAGATTTCCGGATTGAAGTTATTGAACCTGACGCAATTGATTTATCGTTAAAAGAAGAAGAATCAAACTTGAACTGGTTAGAAGCGGAAACTTCTGCCCGGTTAGTATCTGAACTTAACCCTGATAGAATTATTCTTGACTGTCCAAGTATAAATATTCCTGCTTATCGGGATTATTTTGCTAACAAGTTAAGTGCAGCTATAAAAGATAAAGCTGAACTGATTGTTGAACATAAAGCAGATTTGAATTATATTGTTGTTGCTGCTGCTTCTGTTATTGCTAAAGTTATCAGAGATCGACAGATTGACAAAATTAAAAATGATTTGAAAATAGATTTCGGTTCTGGTTACATGAGTGATAAGAAAACTCAAGATTTTTTAGAGAAGTATCATGATAAATATCCTGAACTGTTTAGAAGAAGATGGAAATCTTATACAAACGTTTTAGAGAAAAAGAAGCAGAGTAGGTTAGGAGATTTCTAGATGAATTAAGTGGGTTTCTCTTTTGAAATTAATGGTACCCATTTAAGATAAATTGTGAATGTGATTATTACGCCAATTGCTAATATAGCATATTTTGTTATTGGATTATTGATAAAGAAAATAGCAATAAACATTGACAGTAAAAGAACAGAAAATGCTAAAATTGATTTTAAGTAAGGTACTCCTACTTTTTTCCCACAATGTTGGCAAGTGGTAAATGATGCAGGACCAATAAATGCTTTTTTTAATAAAGTAATTCCAGGATTTTTACAAATTGGACATTTTTCCATAAGTTAAATTATTATTTCAATTTATATAAGTTTTTTGTTTATAAGTAACCGTAACATTTATATATCAGTTGTAATAATTATATTACAAATGTTACAAAATTATAACAAATGGAAAGTATTGCAAGTATTCTTTGAGCAACCCTTAGCTGAAGGTGGATTACAATTAAGAGAAATTAGCAGAATAGCTAAGCTGGCCCCCACTTCTGTAAAGAATTATTTACAAGAATTAAAGAAAGAACAACTTATTGTTGAAAAAAAGAGCCGAGTACAAGGTTATCCTACATATTTTGCCAATCGGGACGATGAAACATTTAAATTATATAAGAAAACGGATTTGGTCTTTAAAGTTAAGCAAAGCGGTCTTCTTGAGTACATTTATGATTCTTGTTTGCCAAATGTCATAATTCTCTTTGGATCAGCTTCTAAAGGAGAAGATATTGAAAGTAGTGATGTAGATATATTTTTACAAGCTCCTGAAAAGAAATTGGGTCTTAAGAAATACGAAAAGATTTTAAATAAAGAAATTAACATTTTCTTTGAAGAACATATTAACAAATTAAGTAAAGAACTTAAAAACAATATTATTAATGGTATTATACTAAAAGGATACATTAAGGTGTTTTAGATGTTAATTGGAACCACTCCAGATAAAGAAAAATCAGAGTCTATCTTAAAGATGGTGGAAACCACTTTAGAGATGATTTCAGAAACAAATTTTAAAAAATATCCTTCCAATGTTACTAAAGAATATTATGAAATTATTAGAGAATTGATTTCAGTAATCTTATTATTGGATGGTTATAAAACTTTTGGGGAAGGTGCACATAAAGAACTGATTGATTATTTAACTAAAAATTGTTCTGATTTTACTCAGCAAGAACTAAATTTAATTGAGGAATTGAGAAAATTAAGAAACAAAGTTGCTTATGATGGTTTTTTTATTGATAAGAGTTATATAGAAAGAAATAAATCTTATTTTTTAGAGATTATAAAGAAATTAAAACAAATAATTACGAGAAAATTATAAAATGTCAGTATTTACTAACGTAAAAAAAGAGGATTTAAAGAAACTTAAAGGGTATACTAAGTTAGAACCAAAAACAGTTTACGAAGAGTTACGTTTACAAAAAGATGGTGGTACCTTAATCCTTTACACTTCTAAAAAACTTTTAGTGCAAGGTAATAAAGATGCTATTGATAAAATCTCTAA
>CAZXEM010000099.1:0-2254 GCA_964639875.1 uncultured Methanosarcinales archaeon
ATTTAATCACAGAAGCAAGTTATTCTGATAGCACGGAAGGAATGTCTTGGGCAAAGATTGGTGATGACTGGCGTTCAACAGAACCTACTCCTGGTAAAGAAAATGTTTATGTGGAAAACTGTAATTGGGAAATTGATTTAAATTTGAACAATTCAATATTTAAAGATGGATCTTGGGATTTTGAAGTTGCTGTTAAAAGACTTTTAGGATCTGCGGAAGAAATTACGGTTAAAGGTAAGATTGAAGACATCAATGGGGAAGTTCTGAAAGAATATTCTCCTTGGACAAGCCAAAAAATTGTTACTAGTAAAACTAAAACTTATTCTCCTAACTTACCAGAGGGCGAATACCAAATAAGTTTTTGGCTAGAAGGGTTACTTTGTAATGATCATGATTTGAACAATAATCAAGTTGCTAAATTGATTGCTATTAATCCTCAATATCACGAAAATCAATCTACTTTAGGTATTGAAAAAATATATCTTGGTAATGATAAAAAAGCCGAGTGGGGTGACCAATTTACTGCAAAAATCAATGTCTATAAAGGTGAGGAAACTAAACAATCTGTCCAAGTGTGGGTAGAGAAAGATGGTGAGAAAGTCAGTAAAACTAGTAAGTTAAATGTTTATGACAAGTATAAAAATTATCCTTTAACTGTGCCTTTACAATTACTTCCCAATTGCCATCAAAAAATTTCTGACGGAAATGTTCTTTTGGTTGTAGACGCATTTGGATTAAGACAAGAGATGGGTTTTTTAATTCAAGGCGTGGATAAAGATGTTTGTAAAGATTATTTAGCTTACGTTAAAGAGTTGGGTGATAACGACAATAAACAAAAAAAGTTAACCAATTATCAAATTGTTGATTTGCCGAGTACGGTATCTTCTGGCAAAGTATTAGACTTTAAAGTACAAATAATTAATGAGAAAAAAGAACAAGATTATCAGATTTGGAGTTATGTTTATCGAGGAAATAAATGTTATTCTTGTTTAAACTCTACTGTGGAACGAGAACTTAATTTGAAACAATTTAGTCTTAATAATAATGAGAACAAAATGGTTGATTTTCTATTAAAGCTTGATTCTGATCTTAAAGAGGGTGAATATAAACTGAAAGTTAAAATGATTAAAGGGAAACAAAAAACAAGTACTGATTTAACGGAAACGTTTTATGTTTTAGGAGATTTTCCTATTGGGGGTGACAAGGAAACATTAAAAATTAAACTTTCTGAAGATGTTCCAGAACTTACTAATGTTAATCAAGAAAATGATCTTACAACATTTTCTACAAAAAAAGAATTAATGCTTGACCAGATTGAAGGTATTGTAGTTTATGAGTCAAGTTCAGAAAAAGCTAAAAAAGTTATCCCTTATTTGTTAAGTTTAGTTTTAGGGTTGATTTGTATTATTTTGGTTTTTAGAAAGTAATAAGTGTTTCTTGTACAGAAAAGCTTAAAAACCAGTTCTTTTTATTTTTAGATATGGAAAAAAATATAATCTTTAGAGCAGTGATCGAAATTTTGGGTAAACCCAAAGAGCACATTGATAAATCATTAAGGGGATTTATTAAACAACTGAAAGAAAATGAAGAGTATGAGGTTATTAGTGAAGATTACGCAGAACTTAAGAAACAAGAAGAACAAGAATTGTGGATGGGTTTTGCTGAACTTGAAGTTAAAACTGCAAAAATTGAACAATTAACCGCGTTTTGTTTTAATTACATGCCTTCCTTGATTGAAATTATTGAACCTAAAGAGTTACGTATTTCAGAGAGAGATTTTTCTACTTTTCTTAACGACTTACAATCAAAATTACATACAGTGGATATGGTTGCTAAACAAGTGAAGATGGAAAACGATCATCTTAAAAAAAACATGTCTGCATTAATGCGAAATTATTTGCTGGTTCTCTTAGCTAAAGAATCAATGACTGCTGAACAGATCAGTAATTTAACTGGAGTTAAACAAGATAATTTGGAAGATTATTTAGACCATTTGATTGACGAAGGAAAAGTTGATTTAAAAGATGGACGTTATAATTTAAAAAAATAGGTGTTTATTAAAAATGGATCAGAACGAAAAAAAGGTGGAAGCTGTTTTATTTGCTGTAGGTAAAGAAATTAGTGCAGAAAGGATTGCTAGTTTATGTGCATTAAATGTTAAAGAAGTTAAACAAACAGTGGAAAAATTGACCAAGTATCATCAAGGACAGGATAATTCTTTAAAAATTGAAAAAAAAGAGAATGGTTGGAAATT
>CAZXEM010000100.1:0-2159 GCA_964639875.1 uncultured Methanosarcinales archaeon
TAAATTATTTAGCAACAACAAAAGATAAATTTGATGCAATTATGCTTGATTTTGACGGTTCAATCACAGAAAGAAAATTACGTTCAGTAGAAATTATTGTAAGAAGACAATTATTAAAAGAAAAGTCTGTACTGGGAGTAAACTTTTTTGCTAATCGGGAAATGGAAGCTGCAAAGATGCTTTATTTGCAACCATACCTTGACGAAAAACTTGAATCTCTTTTAGGTAATAAAGGCGGATTTAAAGACGAAATTCCTCCCGAAGTGTTGGACAAAAATAATCTTAATGGTCACCGTGATTATGGAATTACTAATTTAATGTTAAAATTGTTAATGGGTAAAGATTCATTAAGTGTTAATGGTGCAATTTTAAATTCATTATCAAGAAATGTTCGTGAAAAATGGAAATCAGTATTGGAAAAAATGCCACCGCAAGATTTTATGGGTTATATCCGTGTTAATGACAAATTGCGGGCAACTTTAGAAAAAAATCTTGAAATGTTTGAGATAAATCCCTACTTATCTTTATCAATGACAGTTTGTCATTCACAACCTTATTTTGTACGAGCAATGAAAAGGATTTCATACCAAGCTAAAGATAAACAAAATTTATTTTTCTCAGACTTTTATGCCCTTGACCAAAGGAAAGATATCTGTGGGAAATTAGTTGATGAAGCTTCATTATTACATTTCCTTTCTGGAAACCAAAATTGTGATTGGTTAAATTCTGCTTTCAGACAAATGTCAACAGATAAAAGAAAAAGATTAAACCGATTAATTAAACTTACTGGAGAAAGGATTAACCCTGAATATATTGGTTTTATAATTTATGATAAATCTATTCCACGAAGAGAAAATATTCCTCCTGTTTCAAGAAGAAAAAATTTAACTTATGATGAAGCTTTTAGACTTTTTGAAAAGGGATATACCACTGTAGAAGTTAGAGAAATGTTTCCGAACATTAAAAAGATGACAATTGCAAATTATAAATCTCGTCATACTCATCTTATAAACAATAAAGTTTAGTTCTTATAATTACCATTTTTTAATTCGCAGGATTTAAATACTTGCATTAAATATTCTCTATTATATGTTTGTAGATGATATGCTCCGGGAAATGGGAACCGGAAAAGATGTAATTTATGAGTTATTGTTAAACGATTCTCCACAACTTGCAAAATTAATGTTAAAAAAATATCCTTTGATCCAAAGGATCACTGACCATTTTCCAACTACTAAAGCTAATTATAATCGTGATAGTAATAATGGTCATCCTAAAGCTTTTTTGCGACATGGATTTTTTACCGGTGCCTATTCAATGAAAGGTATTGGGGCAGCTTTAGAAGGTTATGGAGTTAATAATCGACAATACAATTTCATGCGCGGTTTATGGGTTTTAACTGATGATTTGATTAAAGAAGTTAAAGAAGAAGTTGATAAAACTGGTAAAAAAGTTGATTTTATTGGTCATAGTAAAGGTGGTTTAATGGGGATTATTGCTTCTATGGAACATCCTGAATTGTTTCGTAAAGTTGTTACTTTAGCAACCCCATTTTACGGTTCTCGTTGGGCACTTGCTTTTATGGGAATTAAACCGTTAAGGCAGATGTGGAGCGGAAATAAACGGTTAGAAAAGATGTACAAAAATCCGTTACCTGAAGAAGTTGAATATCTTAACATGTACAGTTTATCGGATCCAATTATTAACCCTTCTGAAAATGCAATTTTACCGCCAAGAGATAACGTTACTAATGTTGAGATTAAAGGTGTTGGCCATAACGGAATGTTGTATGATAAACGTGTGTTTATCCAGACACGCAATTTCATTGATGACCATGAAATTGATTATGATTTAGAACATTTACTTACTGAGAAAGGTTTCTTTTCAATAGAAAATTTATCAGTTCCATTTTTGAAAGAGTTGGACAACTTAGTTCTTAAATATTTAAGCGGTGTCAGTTCCTTACCTGAAAGGTTGGTAAGGAGAGTAAGGCGATAAGGTTGGATTTTGTTAAGAGTAGAGCTACATCAAGTTAAAGAAGCTTAGAGATTACCTCCTCTTCTATATTTAGCCGATTTTTTTATTGAGTTTAACATCAGGTCCTTGTTATACGTTTTTTCTGCAAGAAAAAAAGCCGAAGGCTCAGTTAAATTTTCACG
>CAZXEM010000101.1:0-2070 GCA_964639875.1 uncultured Methanosarcinales archaeon
TTCTTAAGAAAACAACTTAAACAAAACAAATATAAACTAATAAAAAAACATTTCCACTATGAAAAGGGGTTTTAGTACTAAAAAATATCTGCGAGCACAAACAAAAGCAATTGAAAACAGACTTTCTAAATTTGACAATAAGTTATATTTAGAATTTGGTGGAAAACTTCTTTATGATGGCCATGCTTCTCGAGTTCTTCCCGGTTATGAAGCTGATGCTAAAATCCAACTTCTAAAAAAACTAAAAAACTTAGAAGTGATTTATTGTATTAGTGCAAAAGACATCGAAAGAGGTAAAATCAGACAAGATACCGGATTAACTTACGATGCCCAGGCATTAAATGAAATTAGTGAAATTAGAAACCAGGGATTAATTGTTTCTACCATAGTCATCACGTTATACGAAAACGAAAAGAAAGCTCTCAAATTCCGTAACAAATTAAGAAGAGCAGGAAATAAAGTTTATTTACATCCTAAAGTTTCTGGTTATCCAAAAAATATGAAAAAACTATTAGGTAAAGAAGGTTTGCCAAAAAAACCATTTATTAAAACAAAACAACCTTTAGTTATCGTTACCGGTACGGGAGGCAATAGTGGGAAAATGGCGGTTTGTATTGCCCAATTATTTCATGAACAATCCAAAGGAATTAATGCAGGTTATGCTAAATTCGAAACATTTCCCGTCTGGAACATTTCCATAAATCATCCATTAAATATTGCTTATGAAGCTGCTACTGCCGATCTAGGTGATCAGAATATAATTGACCCTTATCATTTAAAACATTACAACAAGAAAGTTGTTAATTACAATCGAGACATAGAAAACTTTTGGATTCTTAAAAAAATGATTAAAGCAATTACTCTGAAAGACAACCACATTAACCAATATAATTCTCCAACAGATATGGGAGTAAATATGGCTAAAGCGGGAATTATTGATGATAAGATTGTTAGAAAAGATTCAAAAGAAGAAATTGCTAGAAGATTTTATCGTTATCAACAAGAATACAACAAAAAACAACAGAATAGAAAAACTATGAATAATATCCGCAAAATTATGAAGAAAGCTAAAGTGGATGAAAATAAGTATCCTTTAATAAAAATCTAACTTCTTATCTGTTTCATCACAATCTTTATAAAATAGCAACAATTTGAAACTAATATAAAATTATTGAGGTTTTTAAAATGGAACAAAAGAAATGTAATCCTTGTAAGAAAGTCATTGCTAACGATTCCGGCGCAGTTACGTTCATCTGTCCAAGATGTGGTAAGTTCGAGATTGTTAGGTGTAATAATTGTAGAGAAAACGCTATTAAGTACACATGCCCTTCTTGCGGATTTGAAGGACCAAACTAATTTCAGAGGTGAAAATAATGGCGAAAGCAATAATTACATTTAAACTAATGCCTGAATCTGTAGAAGTAGATTTAGGACCAATTAAAGAAAAAGCTTTAGAACTGGCTAGAGAAGCAGGTTCTATCGGTGAAATGCAATCTAGAGAAGATCCAATTGCTTTTGGATTGAAAGCTGTTCTTGTTTTAGCTATGTACGAAGTTGAAGGCGGAGACTTTGATGGTATCGCGGCTAAAATGCAAGAAATTGAGAATGTTCAATCTGCAGAAGTAGCTAAAATGGACCTAGCATTAGGTTAGTTTTTTATTTCTATTATTTTTTTAATTTTCATTTCTTTTAGAAACTATTTTAAACTCTAAAGGTTTCCTTAAGTTATTAAAGAGGTGATTATATTGGTTAAAAAAAGAAAAGTTGCAAAAAAATCAGCACCACAAAAAGCCGGGAAAACATGTGGCAGTGGATGTTGTAGCAGTTCATGTTGGTTCTGGACAATTGTATCTGAAGCAGGATTATATTTCTTCTTCTACTACTTGTTATATGTCTTAGAAGTAAATGCAAATTTGTGGTTAGCTTCATTGATATTATTAGTGTTAGTTAATGTAAGTTTCTTTGCATGCCCGTACATGAGAAAACATTTTGTGTAAATTTTTTATTTTATTTTTTTATTTCTTTAATGATTTCTTTTATTCCTTTTTTAGTCTTAATTCCATACAACGA
>CAZXEM010000102.1:0-2041 GCA_964639875.1 uncultured Methanosarcinales archaeon
TATGATCAAGTTGGAACTTTAGGAAGTGGAAACCATTTCTTAGAAATTCAAGTTGTTAAAGAAGAAAATATTTTTGATCAAGATTTGGCAAAAGTAATGGGAATTACCGGTGAGGGTCAAATCTGTTTAATGATTCACTGTGGTTCTCGAGGACTTGGACATCAAGTTGCTACTGATTATATGAGACGATTTTTAGAAATTATGCCAAAATATAACATTCATATTTTAGATAGAGAATTAGCTTGTGCACCAATGAACTCACCGGAAGGGAAAGCATATTATTCTGCAATGGCTTGCGCAGCGAACATGGCTTTTGTTAATCGGCAAGTTATCATGCACAGAGTTAGAGAAGTGTTTAAAGAAGTTTTTGGAGAAAAAACTGAAATTAAGTTAGTATATGACGTTTGTCATAATGTTGCTAAGTTAGAAAAACATATTATTGATGGAAAAGAGAAAGAACTAGTTGTACACAGAAAAGGGGCAACTCGTGCATTTGGCCCTTCTCGACATGAAGAACTGCCAGAAAAATATAAAGAATTTGGTCAGCCAGTAATCCTTCCTGGAAGTATGGAAACTGGTTCTTACTTGCTTTGCGGAAGTGATAAAGCTGATCAAGAAACTTTTGCTTCTACCGCACATGGTGCAGGAAGAATAATGTCGAGGTCTGCAGCAAAACAAAAATTTGATGGTAAACAATTGCAAGAAAAAATGTTAAAAGATGGCATTTATGTGCACGGAGTAAGTATGAAAGGTCTCGCTGAGGAAGCTGGTGGTGCTTACAAAGATATTGAACTAGTTGCAGAATCTTCTCATCAGTTAGGAATTGCAAAGAAAGTTGTCAAATTAATGCCTATCGGAAACATTAAAGGGTAGAAAATAAATTCTTTCTTTTTTTCTAACCTATTTTACCTTCAAGTTGAACAATATGACCACATTTACCGCACTTCATCCGATAAATGTTATCTTCATCAGAATAACTGCAAGACATTTCAATTAATTCTGCTTTATCATAACCGCACTTAGGACATTTATGATTATGAACTGCAAGAATATTTTTATCGTCCATAACTTCGACCCTTTTTGGAACATCTTTATTTTTTGTAGTAATAGATTTATTATCCTGATTTAATTCTGGTTGACTACAACCTTTTGGACAAGCCATCCATTTACCATAAGAGGTTATTTTAGGAATAAGTAATGATCCGCATATTTTACAAAACATAACTCATAAAAATCACATTTACTTTATAATAATTCCGTTACTGAATTATCTGGCCCTTTCTTCAAATTTTCTAAAAAACTTAGTTTTTCGATCAAGTATTTTAGCCTCAACATCTCTCATAAAAAGAAATAGTTTAGCATTTAACTCGTCAAGAGTTTCTGATAAAAATTCAAATTGGGAGGTAGTGAAATATTTTAAATCATAACATAAATTTAACAAAACTTCAACTTCTTTAGCAGAACCATAAGCGGTATTTAAATAATGAAGAAATTCTTTCTTACTTACTTTAGCACTTCCTTCAGCAATATTGAGGGGGATCGAAACAGATGCTCTTCTAAGTTGAGATTTAATATTATTATCTTCTGATTTTGGAAATTTTTCAGTATTATCATACACATCTAAAACAAAGTCATAAGATAATTGGTAAACTTTGATATTTTTATATAATCTTGCCATAAAAATATTTAAAAATTTAATCATTTAAATTTATTGTTGGGGTGTTCACTATACTTTACGTGAGCTGGGTTCAGAAAATGATTATAGCTAAAGCTATATTGAAATAATGTGAAAATATGTAGAATAATTAAAAAGAAAAAAATCACTCCTTTCGGAGTGAAATTTAATGAAAACCATATGTAGATTAAACAAAAATTTGTGAACGTTAGTAAGTGCATGCTGAATTCCTCGTTGCCTTGGAACTTACACATCACTTCTATCAAACCGCTGTTCTTGCGGTGTTCTAAGATGTCTCTTTTTAAGGTGCGCTTCGTGCTTAGATGCTTTCAGCACTTATCACTTATGGCGTAGCTGCCCGGCTTA
>CAZXEM010000103.1:0-1922 GCA_964639875.1 uncultured Methanosarcinales archaeon
GTTTATTTTCTATAACAAAATTGAGAACATGCCCGGGGATGTAGAATATTTTACTGTTGATAGAAAAGATTTTCTTAATAGGTGTCATGAAAAACAAAGAGATAGAAGAAAGAAGATGAAAAATTAATTTTAATCACTTCATCAACTTAACAATATAATCTTTAAACTCTAACTGTTTTTTAATAGAATTCTCTAATTCTAATCCAATAACTTTACTGAATATTTTTCCCGGTAATTCTTGCAGGTAATCAAACTCTTTAACATTATTAACGAAATGTAAATCTCTTTTCATCCGTTTGCTGTACCCATTCAAGTGGTTAGCCATAAACTTTGTATCTTTCAAATGTTTAACCATATAATCCCATTCTACTTTATGACGTTTTTTGGCGGCAGTAATGTGAGATAAATCAATACAAAAACCACCCATTTTATTTGGAGCTAATTTGTTCTCAATCTTATTATCAAAATTTAATTCCAAAACAATATTCTTTCTGAATTTTGGAAATTTATTATAAAGTAAATCAAACTCATGTTCATGACAATTAAACAATCTTGTTCCCCAGCGTTTATAAAAATATTTCAACTCTTCTTCCGTAAAATCTTGTCCGCGCATATGCACTAATTTAATCTTCTTAATGCAAGATTTTTCTAATTCTTTGTAAAGAATTTTTCTTTCTTTTGGTTTCATGGTTGTCGGGAATAAAGCTACTTTTTTAATCCCTAACAAATTAATTTCTTTTAATTGTAATCGCCAATGATCTTTGTTACGGGTAACAGAAGTACAAGTAATTCCTGGATAAATTCTGTTTTTAAGATTCATTTTAGAATTTACCAAAACTTTTATTTTTGTTTAAAACAACAACTTTAACTTTTCCATCACAAAAACTAGTAATTAGATCTTTAGTTTCTTTAACCAAAATATCTAATTTCTTTTTATCTATTGGTGGTAAAATATCAAAGTGGATCAAAGCAGATTTACTGTTCTTACTTAACACAGTTTTTTTACTTTTCCAGAAATCTAATTTTGTTCCTAAAATGTTCTTTTTATCACCATAAATCAATGCTCCTTTCTTTAATTTTCTTAACACATCAATTTTTTCTTTGCCTGAAGATAATGAAAATGTTAAATCACCATTAATTTTTTGATAATCGTCAACACCTAAAGGAACAATATGTTTTAGCGCTAAATATCTTAACAAATTTGTAACAACATCTTTAGTTACAACACTTTTCCCAGTTAAAACATTTTTTAATAATCGTTCTACAGAAGTGTGATGATGTTGAGCATTTTTACCAAACTCTTCCTGAGCAACTGCCCAAGGAGCAATCAAGTGATGATTTTTGATGGTTTCTTTATTAAATGTTAATCGTATTAATTGTTCAACTTCTTGCAGTAGGTGTATTGACTCTTTTAACTTTTTTTTATTGTCAATATTTTCAGCAAGAATAAGCGCGATTTTAATCTTAGGAAATTTTTTAAAAACTTCTTTTTTAATTCTAATCTTCATTTTTTAGATATTTTCTTTCTCTTTTTTTTCTTTGGTTTTTCAGCAGGTTTTTCTGCTCGTTTTTTTAGTTCTTTAGCCATTCTTTTTTCTTTAGGCTTAGTAATTAAGAATTCAATCATTTTTCTAAAAATACCTTTCTTTTGTCGAGAAGATGTTACCCCTTGAGAAATGTTCATTTGGTCCAAATCGTAACGAATATCGTAAAGAAGTTTAACCTTTTTTCGTTCGTAATAAACTCTTACTATTATAAGAATTAGGTAAACACCAAAAATTCCACCCACAAGAATGCTTGCTTTAACAACTAAAGGTTGTACCAATTCTACTAATGGTTGTAAATCTCCTAACATTTCTGGAGCTTGTTGTGCAGCTATCTCCCCTATTGCCATAGATGATAGTATTTTTTTAAGGTTTTTA
>CAZXEM010000104.1:0-1895 GCA_964639875.1 uncultured Methanosarcinales archaeon
ATCTAAATATTCTTCTCGGGATAGTGCGGAGGTTACTGAAAAAATATTGCGTGAATTAAATTTTTATCCGCAAGAAAAAATATCAACTGTAATGACAGTTATTGTTGAACATTCACAATCTAATGGATTTAAACCGAGTAGTTTAGAATCAAAAATTATTCAAGATGCTGATCGATTAGAATGTACCGGAGCAATTGCGATCATGCGTACTTTTTGTTCTAGTGGGCAAATGAAAAGGACTTTTTATAATAATGATGATTCATTTTGTAGTCTCAGAGAACCAAATAGAAATGGGTATGCAATTGACTTCTTTTATGACCGATTATTAAATATCAGTGAAAAAATGAACACTAAAACTGGGATTGATATTGCAAAAAGTCGTGGAGATTTCCTTTATGTGTTTTTAGAACAGTTGAAAGAAGAAATTTAAAGGTTGCTGAGGAGTAAAGCAGGAACAAGTCCCTGCAATACTCCCTAAACATCTATCAGCAATTACTAATAGACTAAATCTCTTTTAAATATTTATGTTGATGGTCATATAGTTTTCAACAAATATTTATATACCTAGATGAAGTAATTTCTATTTCATGGAATTAAATAAGCATATTAAAGACAATTTGTTAAAAATTAGGGTTACTCCTAATTCTAGTCGAACAGAATTGGTTGAAGAAGAAGGAAAATTGAAACTATTTCTTAAAGCAGTGCCTGAAAAAGGTAAAGCTAACCAAGCAGTGATTAAATTTTTTAAAAAAGAATACAAATTAAAAGTAGAAATTAAATCTGGCGAGAAAAGTCGAGATAAAGTTTTAAAAATAATTTTTTTATCTTCCTAACTTTTTCATCACATTAATAATTGGATTAGAGTTGGTCATAACATAAAAATGAACTGCAGGGACATTATTATTGATCAATTCTTCCGCTTGTTTTGCTGCCCAACGCGTACCAATCTCTAAAACGTTTTTTTTCTTTGCGGTTTTAATTTCTTCAGATAATTCATAAGGAATGTTAAGGTGAAAATTTTTTGGTAAACTGGTAAGTTGACTTTTAGAAGTTAATATTTTTATTCCTGGAATGATAGGGATTGTAATTCCTGCCTCTTTACATCTATCAACGTAATCAAAATATACTTTATTATCAAAAAACATTTGTGTAACAATATATTCTGCTCCCTTAGCAACTTTTTCTTTAAGATAATCAATATCTGTCTGTAAATTTGGCGCTTCAAAATGTTTTTCTGGATACCCAGCAATCCCTACACAAAAGTTCATGGGTTCAGCATCAAGCAACTCACCTAAATAGATTCCTTTGTTAAGATCTTGCAACTGTTTTACTAAATCTACTGCATGATGGTTAATGGTTTTACCTTCTTGGACAGGTTTTTTATAATTAGGTTCATCACCCCTTAAAGCCAGAACATTTTCAATTCCAAAATATTGTAATTCAATAGCTAAATCTTCTGTTTCTTCACGCGTAAAACCGTTACAAAGAAGGTGCATTACAGCATCAACTTTATAATGTTCTTGAATTAAAACGCAAATGGCAGCAGTTCCTGGCCGTTTACGTTTAACTCTTCGTTGTAAACCTTGAGAAGTTTCTTCATAATCTGCTTCTGCTGCATGGCTAGTAACATCAATAAAGGGAGGTTTATATTTTGTTAAATCTTTAACTACAGCTAACAAATTTTCTAATTTCCCACCTCTTTTTGGAGGAATAATTTCAAAACTGACTAAAGTTTCTGTAGCTTCCGATAAATGGTCAATTACTTTCATAAGGTTAGTTTATTCTTATTAATTTATAAGGATTATTAGTATTCAAAATATGTTTAGTTAAAGTAATCTTAAATAAGTTCAATTTATCCACAACGTTTTTAAACCCACTTCTCTCCCAGCATCTTA
>CAZXEM010000105.1:0-1868 GCA_964639875.1 uncultured Methanosarcinales archaeon
TCTTTGTACTCGTTTCCTAAATAATTGTAACATTTTTCTAATTCTTTTTTAGCATTCATTTTGATAACAGGTATAATCAATAAGGTATATAAATTTTCTGATTTTTCAATTTTGATTCCAAAAATTTAATAAACTAATCTTTTTCTTAAGAAATTGAGGTGCATGAATTATGAACATAATTAAATTTGGCGGATCAATAGTTAACCCTGACGGGAAATATGATAATAAAGTAATTAAAGAATTTATTAAACTTGTAACAGATAAACCTAAAGAAAAATTTCTTTTTGTTGTTGGTGGCGGTAAAATTTGTCGGAACGTCCAGAATTCAGCACAACCTTTTTTAGAAGAATCTCAACCAAACCAAAAAATGGTCCATTACGGAAATGATTGGTTAGGGATTGCAACAACAAAAATCAATGCTAATTATGTTAGAGAGATGTTTGCTAATGTCTTTGGCGATGAAGTATATCCGGAAATTATTTTAGATCCTACTGTGAAAATTAAATCTTCAGCAAGAATATTCTTTACTGGCGGTTGGAAACCGGGCCATAGTACCGATACAGATATGATGTTAATGGCAGAAACTTTCCAGGCAGACAAAGTTTTTAAAATCAGCGATTTTGAAATTGTAAAAAATGTTCGGCCTTTAGACATCCATGGTAAAAGTAAAGAAGAGATGAAAAAAATTTTAGGCAAAGCGGAAGATCTATCTGAAATGACTTGGCAAGAATTAGCGGATTTGGTGGGTACAGAATGGATTCCTGGCCTGAACACTCCTTTTGATCCAGTGGCAACAAAGATTGGTTTAAAACTAAGAAATAAATTGTCTGTTTTTATTTGCAGGAAAGAACAGTTCTCTAAAGCTTTGCAAGGTGAAAAGTTTCGAGGAACAATTGTTAAAGGATAACAAAGTAACTTAATTTTTTTTAATTTAATTAACTATTACAGTAACAAAAAGTATTTAAACTGTAAAACATTCATTATTAATTAAAATGGAATGGTTCAGTAATTTTTTTGGAGGAAATAAGAAAAATGTTGTTTCTAAAAAGAATTCAAAATCTAGACAAGAACATTTTCTTAGAGATTATAGAACTTTAAAAAGAAAAGTGAAACCGTTACTTTATGATCCTACTGGTTTAGTAAAAGATTTAGAAAGGATATTAAAGACTCTTAATAGTAATACTGACTTTGATAAACTTTATGATCAAGTAAAATATAATCTTGACTTGTTTAAAAAAGCACTCTTAACTTTTGAAGCTGCTGGCGATAAAGATCTTTATATTAATTCATTTAAGACTGATTATCTTAATATGGTTTTAACTTCAAAAGAGTTTATTAAACATTTAACTGATTTAAATGAATGTGCTCGTTTAGCTTCTCGTGCTGGTGAAGTGTCTTTTTTACATTTAGAAAGATATATGAAAAGGTCTATTAAATCTTGGCATAGTTTAATTGATTATTGGGATAAGATTGATAATAAATATAAAAATAAAATAGTTTGACATTATTCTTTCTTTTTTTACTTCTTGTTCTTTCTTCTAAATTGAATTTTTTTCCAAATTATGTCATGAGCATAATAAAAAAATACTTCAATGAAGTTAATACTAAACCCTGATAAAAATTAAGTAGTTCAGTTAAAAGTGTAAAATTAAATACCAATAATTGTGATAATTACTGCTAAATTCTCCAGGTAAATGTTTTAATAATTGTTCTTAAATGTAAATCCATACAATTAGAATTACACAATTAATATAAATGACTTCTAATTATAATCTTATAAATGTCATTATTTAAAGAGCTGTTGAAAAGTGGTGAAACTTTATTTAGAGATACTGTTGTTCTAGATAATGATTACCAGCCAAAAGTCA
>CAZXEM010000106.1:0-1856 GCA_964639875.1 uncultured Methanosarcinales archaeon
CTGGATTGTATGATTACGGTCATCTTGGTACAAAGTTAAAGAAGAATTTTGAAGATGCTTGGCGAAGATACTTTTTAGGCTTAGGCGACAATTATTACGAAATTGAAACTGCAAACATTATGCACGAAAAAGTTTTCAAAGCTTCTGGCCATTTAGAAAATTTTATTGATCCTCTCGCTAAATGTAGTAAATGTGATTATGTTGAACGGGCTGATCATTTAGTTGAAAAGAAGTTAGGTGAACGTTTCGAAGGGCTAACTGCTGAAGAACTTAACAAAGTTGTTGAGGATAACGGAATTAGATGTTTAGTTTGTGAAGCTAAATTGCAACCAATAACTGTTCTTAATATGATGTTTCCATTACAAATGGGGGCAGTAACTTCAAGCCGTGCTTATTTACGGCCAGAAACTGCTCAAAGTCCTTACGTAAATTTTAAACTACAATATGAACTGTTACGAAAAAAGTTACCAATGGGACTCGCTTTAATTGGTCGAGCTTATCGAAACGAAATTTCGCCAAGGAACTTAACGTTAAGACAGCGAGAATTCACGCAAGCAGAATTGCAACTATTTTTCAATCCTAATAAAGTCAATGAACATCCTGACTTTGAAAATGTTAAAGATTATCCGTTAAGGACAATGCTTGTTGAAGATCGTGAAAAGAAAATGATTGTGGAAAGGACTGCTCAGCAATTAGTTGATTCTGGTTTACCAAAATTTTATGTTTACCATTTAGTAAAAATTCAACAGTTTTATTTTGAACAGTTGATGATACCTAAAGATAAATTCAGGTTGTACCAGTTAGACGATAAAGAGAAAGCGTTCTATAACAAGTACCATTTTGATTTAGAGATTGATTTGGCTGAACATGGATTTGTTGAAATGGGCGGGTTACATTACCGGACAGATCACGATTTAAGTGGCCATGAAAAAGTTTCTGGTGAAAAAATGGAAGTGCTTGAAGAAGAAACTGGCGATAAATTTATCCCGCACGTTCTGGAGTTAAGTTTTGGTGTTGATCGACATGTTTATGCTTTACTTGATTTGAATTATACTAATGATCAGGAAAGAGGTAATATTGTATTGGGTTTGTCTAACAAACTGACACCTTTCTTTTGTGCAGTGTTTCCTTTAGTAAAAAATAAAGATAATATTGTTTCTTTGGGTAAGGAAGTTTACGATTCCATTAAAGATTGTTATTCTTGTTTCTATGATCAAGCTTCATCTGTAGGTAGAAGATATGCCAGAGCTGATGAAATTGGTGTTCGGTATTGTATTACTATCGATTTTGATTCTCTTGAAGATAATTGTGTAACTATTAGAGATCGAGATAGTACTAAACAAGAACGGATAAAAATTAAAGAACTTAAGAATAAGTTGTTTGAACTTTATTTTAATTAACTAGTTGATGCACAAAGGCAAGTTAATCCTACGCCACCTTTATCACAAGTTAAAAGTTGATTATTTTTTGTTCTGGAAAGAACACAAAACCGTTTTTCGTTAATACAAATGTTGTTACAACTTTTAATCGCTTTTCTGATTTCTGCTACACTTGCTCCTTCCTGAATCTCTTCTCCTTGCACCATTTTTGCGGAATTAAGGATGTTAATTAAATCTTGATGATTTGGAAGAGTTGCAGTAGCTTTACCTGTAGTGGTCATAAAACTTGCTAGAATGATTAAAATACAAATACATGCAGTTACCATTACAGCAATTACCATTGTTTCGTCCAACGGATGTTTCTTTTGTTTTTTTACCATTTTATTCTATACAAGTACAGACACCAATACCTGCCCCCTCACCAAATAAAGATTTTTGATTTCCGCAAACAGTATTACAATCACCTTCACCTTTAAC
>CAZXEM010000107.1:0-1776 GCA_964639875.1 uncultured Methanosarcinales archaeon
ATCGTGTTTTAAATTTAATGAAGAAAGGGACAAACCGAAAAGATGTGGAGACTGTTTTGCAAGCGTCTCATCAAGCTGGGATAAAAAATGTGGTTTATATCATGTTCGGTTTTCCTGGCGAAACTAAACAAGAATTTTTAGAAACTATTGATTTCTTGAAAAAGAATCAAGAGAACATTGATTTAATTTCAACTTCAATTTTCGGGTTACAAAAAGGAACTTTTGTTTATAAAAATCCTCAGAAATTTAAAATTATTAAAATTGTTGAGAAAGAGAGAACTTTACTCAGTCCGAAAATAAGTTACCAATTAACTGCTGGTTTGTCTTCAGAAGAAGTTAAGAGGTTAGTAAAAGGCCATAAACTTACTATAGAAAAAATCAATAAATATCCGAGAATGATGAATTACTTTAGAGAACATATGTTTTGTTTATGTTAATGGGTTTTTTGGTTAATAACTTGCTGAATTGCTTGTTCTAACTTTCTTGGTTCGTCTGTACCAATCCTTTTAATTCTACCGTTTCTCATTTGTATTTCAACTGCATCAAAACCTGAAACGTTATAAACCCACATTCTGGTTGGAACCCAATATCGTATTCCCCAACCGTAATACCAATGGTTTTTTACAGTCTTTACAGAAGCAATATCTTTCAACAGATAACTTTTTCTAAATATTCCGTAACCAAACTTTATTTTCAAATGCTCTTCATTAATCGTTACTGTTAATGTAGAAAAAGATGCTGTAATAAAAATGATTAATATTACTGCAATAATAAATTCACTATTAAAACCAACTTTTCTAAAAATGAACCAGAAATAGATAATCAAGATTACAGACACTGTAATAATTAAATTTCCTATTTGAGTATGTTTATAATTTATCATTTTTAATTCATTATTGCGTATATTAATAAAATTATTGAAATAGCGATGAAAATCATTCCGGTGTAATAATAGGCTTTCTTTTCATCTTTAATTTTACTTTCTAGATGAAGTTTTTTAAGCATCCGGTTTTTAAAATTGTTAAGTTGTTTTCTGAAAATTATTGATATCAGTCCACCTGCTAAGAATATGCCAGATCTGATTACCATGAAAGTATCCATGTTGATAATTAAGTGCTTGAGGTATATAAGAATTTCTGTGATTATTAACTGATTTTCTGGCTAATGAAGTGATTTTAATTTTATTTAACAATAATTTAGATTTTATTCAATCTTATCTAATAATCTATTTGTAGACTATAAATACATATAAATCATTTCCTGCCATGAACTCTTATGGGTGATAATTTAGAGACTGTTCTGAGAGAGTTTGAATTTAACCAGTGGGTCGGTTATATGAATCTTAAAGGTCTTGGTGGGTTCTGGATAAAGAATTATATTCATACGGCTTCAACATTAGCATTTCAACCAGAAGAACATGATAAAATTGAAAATATTATTGAAAGAATCAATGTTAATCCACACTTAAAAAAACTTAAACACAGAGTTGTTGGCGGTAAATATCCGGTTTTACAAATTGATGTTCCTATTCGATTAATGGGTCCAAGACATTACTCATTAACACAATTAAAAGACCATTTTGTATGGGCGAAATTAGATGATGATAAAGAAAAAAATCAGGAATATAAAAATCGAGGGAGAAGGATATTTGATTATTTGTTAAATAATAAAGAAGCACAAGAACATCTTAAAAGAATTAGTTCAAAGAAAAATAATCTTGTTGGTATTAGCGACCTGAAAACTGTGCTTTTCAGTAGCAAAAATCTGCGAGACTTA
>CAZXEM010000108.1:0-1640 GCA_964639875.1 uncultured Methanosarcinales archaeon
TGGTATTAGCGACCTGAAAACTGTGCTTTTCAGTAGCAAAAATCTGCGAGACTTACCTTACCATCAACGTAAGAAACATAAAGATACCATTGAAGATGTTTTATCGTTCTTAGAACTTGGTCATCCGTTAAGAAATAGGGTTAAAAAAGATGCAACTACTAAAGTCAATATTTCAAGTCCTTTGCCAGATGATTTTCTGAAAGGCCATTATGTTGAATGTGGTGAGATCAATATTGCTCCTAAAGGAAGTATCGTAGAAATTGTTAATGAAGATTTAATTTCAATTTTACGCTACAGGAAAAGAACCAATAAACTGATTGGTAATTATGACCAAGAAATAAAGGAGTATCTTCAGTTAAGAGATAGAAAATTGTCTAAAAGTAATTTTTCCCGAGTTAGAAACGATTTAGAAAGATATTTTCTTGCTAATGGAGATGATAACAACAATAACCAAAATAGTAACCATAATAGCGATAAAGAGTTTCCGATAATAAGATCTATCGGTGGCGAATTAACTTCAGAAGTAATCATTGCCAGAAACAAATTATATACTGGGATTGAACGATTGATTTCTCGCGGAGAACAGTTAGGTGGCTGTGAGGCAATTCCCAATTATGATTTTCAGAGAGTAATGTTATCATTTGAAAAAGATGTTTCTAAACATGTTAAATTTGTAAGGATGCGTAATGATAAAGACATAAAAAAAGAAACCATGTATGTTGTTGATTGGGAAAATTTTGAATATGGAACAATTCATGCTGGTACTGTTCAGGGAGCAATGTGTTACATGAAGTTTATGCGGGAAGTTTTTGATAGGAAAATGAAATCTCGTGGTAGAGTTAGAAAAGACCGGTTTACTAAAACTAAGATAGAAGATGGCTATTCCGGTGCTGAAGAAATAATCAGAGATACAACTAACGAAATTAATCAAAGTGGCGCTTCAATTATGGCTGCTTACAATGCTTCTTACGATTTCTTAGAACCAAGAAAGTATGGTCAGTTTAGAATTGGTAGCCTGAACAGAGAACCAAGAAAGGTTTCTACTGTGCCTTTCTTTGAACGCGTGGATATAGCTGCTAGAGACGTTGTAGATCCGTTAAGACCCGCTAAAGCTCAAGCTAAAAATATTTTACCGGACTGTAAACTAATCACTATTTCCACTTGGCTTGACGAAAAAGAAAATTTTAATTTAGAAGAGGATGAACTGGGAAAAATAATTAATTATCGTAATGGTCGAGAGATGGAAGTTGGTAGAAGAACCGGTAACTGGGACCACCTAAGTCAAGATACAGTTAGCATTTTAGAAAAGTTTACAAACCAAAAAATTAATGAAATTGAAGATCTAGAATCAGCAGCGGGAGAATTACAATGTTTTTATGCTGATATGGATTTAGAAAAACTTATAAAAATATTTCAATCTGATTGGCACGATAAAGTTTTGAAAGATGTCAGTTTTATGAGTAGTTTGTTTCAAGTTGATCCTTTCTTGCTTTATCATGATCCAAAAAGAGTAGACAAATTTCTTAACCGTGCTTATTATAAGAGAAATGGTACTTGGCGTTCAGAGATGATGCCCCGTTATGATAATATTGTTAAAGCTGAACAAAGAGCTAGGAATTATTATCAAAGACATAAAAGTA
>CAZXEM010000109.1:0-1544 GCA_964639875.1 uncultured Methanosarcinales archaeon
AATTTCCTGGTTCACGACAACTTTATGGTAACATTAATCTGGCTTCCATTAGTTCAGAAAAAGGTTCTGAAGAAGTTTTTGAAGATGTGAATCAAATAATTTCTTCTGTAGATCAGATTATTAGTACACATAGAAAAGATAAATTCGTACCATTTACAGGAAGAACGGTTCCTCGGATGAGGTACATTTATGGTACTGAAAAAGGATTAATTAGAAAAGAATTTGACCATCTTCCTGGTTTTATGTTAGAGTTAACTCATGATTCCGATTCTTTTCAAAAAATTGTTCGTCCGGACATTTTTAATAATAATTGGTTTTATAGATTAAGTTAAATCCAAAAACTTTCCTTTCTCCATAACAATTTTACCATCAACAATAATGCTTGGTTTTTTAATAACACCATCGAGATGTAAAGGAATGTTATTATCTCCACCATAAGTAATATCGTTGCCTAAAGCGAAATGCACTGTGCCAAGAACTTTCTCATCTTCAATAACTCTTCCAGTTAATTGTGCTTTAGGATTAGTACCAATACCAAACTCTGCTAATTTGTAAGCTTCCTTCCCGATTTTGTCAAGAATATCTTTTAATTTTTTTGAACTATGATTCTCAGAAACTATTGTGGCATAATTATCTTTAACATCTAACTCAATTGGTTCTTCTAATAATCCGAGATAAGGGAAAGAACCGTCAATAATAAGTTTACCGTTCGCGTTTTTAATTCCGGAATCAACTTCTCCTGTAGGTAAATTACCAATTGCTCCTGGTTGATTTTTTAATAAATGTTCTGGGTAACCATGTGTTTCAGTTACAGAAAATTTTATTTTTGTTCCTAATTCGGTTGTAACTTCAATTTCTTTACTTTCTTTTATTATTGGTCTTAACCATTGATGGAATTTAATTAACTTTTCATAATCAATATCTACACATCTTTCTAAAATGTCTTTAAACATATTTGGAGATGATATTCCTCTCGTACCATTTTTAACAGCTTTTCTAGTAGCTTCTGTATGCGATAATGATTTATCTGTAAGTAAGAAGATAACTTTAGAACTCAACATCTCTTTAGCAACTTCTTTAGGCGGTTCTTGACCATGTTCTTCAAGAGATGACATTAACATAATTTTAACATTGTAACCGTTCTTTGTTGCATAAATAAAAAAATCTTCAGCTAATTCTTTTTTAACGTTGTCAGTAACAAGAAGAAACTTTTCTTCCTTCTTTAAAGCAAGAATTTTTTCTATTACTGTTTTAAGTAAAGATTCTGGTAACATTTTATTAATGCACATTAAATTAGTTTATAAATTAATTGTTTTAAAAAAAGAAAAAAAATAATGAATTTTTTTATTTAATCGCTTTACATTTTTGAAGACAACTTCCATCCTTTATGTGCATGTTCAAATAAGTTCCTTCTTGGCTTATATCATAACCAAAACTTCCATCCTTCTTAGTATGAAAAGGGTCTAAGTAACTTTTTCCATAAACTGGTGAACAAACAATTAATCTTGGCAAAAGATTACCAGGTAAATTGTAATGCAAATCTC